>DASPJQ010000371.1:0-5939 GCA_035628535.1 Flavobacteriales bacterium
TTCGGTCAGGGGTAACTCTTCGTGGTAAAATAATTTCAAAGTCGGTTATGTCTAATAAAACCTCTCCGTTTTCCGTAATGGGAATATTGGGAGGAAAGTATTCTAGGCGCTTTTTTAAGTCGTCAACGGATTTCATTAAGGTCTGTTCAACGGTTGCCGTAAAGCTAAATGCTCCTGCGTATAAAGGGAAATCGTCTTTAGTCAGTCTAAATACAACGCCATTAAAGTTTGTGAGTCGGCTCTCCCAAACCTTAAGATTTCTTTTCCATTGTGTATTGAGAGTCTTATTACGTGTATATGGATAACACCAAACCCCACGAACTTTAATTTTTTCTCCATTACCAAATGCAGTCCGGATTCTCGTTGATGGTTTAATTCCGTTTGAAATTATTTTACCAATGTTGTTATGTTGGGTCCAATGTACTACTAGCATGATCGTCTGAAAAAATTACGCATAACTTCCTTATAGACGAAGTTTTTCCTCGCAAAACTTCGCCCAACATCCCATTTTGGTGTGATAAGCGAAGCGTTAATTGCGTCTTTAAAAATACCCAAATTTTTAACGCCTGCAAACCCGGCCAGGGATTAACTCCCACACAATTGGTTTTAAAATAGTGTCGTTGAATGCAAAGCATTTAAGCCAGGATACCCCGCAGTGAGCGTACCCGCGAACGAGGAGTAAAAACGAAAGCCCGGTGACCATGAAGTGAAAGCCTTGCTTGAGTTAATGCCGGAATGGGATATTTGCTTTCTGCTTCAGGGGCAGGCCGCCTGAAAACTTTTCAGATTTACCCTTTCAGATTTCTGATTTAGAATAGTTTAAGCTTTTATAAATGAAACAATTATTTAACCCTGTAAAACGGCAATTTCATTATACTTGCAACAAATTTAAACCTTGACAAAATGAGCAAAGTCCTTATTATTGGTGCGGGTGGTGTAGGCCAGGTTTGCGCTTACAAATGCGCCATGAATACCAATGTATTTACCGAAATAGTATTGGCCAGCCGCACAAAAAGCAAATGCGATAAAATTGCGGCCGACATAAAAGCGAAACTTGGCGTGACCATTAAAACCGACCAGGTTGATGCCGATGTGGTGGATGAAATTATTGCGCTTTTTGACCGCCATAAACCCAAAATGGTAATTAACCTTGCCCTGCCTTACCAGGACCTTGCCATTATGGAAGCCTGTTTGCAAACCGGTGTGCATTACCTTGACACCGCCAATTACGAACCAAAGGACGAAGCCAAGTTTGAATACAAATGGCAATGGGCCTACCAGGAAAAATTTAAAAATGCAGGATTGACCGCCATACTGGGTTGCGGGTTTGACCCCGGTGTAAGCGGAGTTTTTACAGCTTACGCAGCCAAACACCATTTTGATGAAATGCATTACCTGGATATTGTTGACTGCAATGCCGGGAACCACGGCAAAGCGTTTGCCACCAACTTTAACCCTGAAATCAACATTCGTGAAGTAACGCAAAAAGGTAAATACTGGGAAAACGGCAAATGGGTTGAGACCGAACCGCACGAAATACATACCGGTTTAACATATCCCAACATTGGCGTAAAAGAATCCTACCTGATTTACCACGAGGAGTTGGAGTCACTGGTAAAAAATTTCCCCACCATTAAGCGCGCGCGTTTTTGGATGACCTTTGGCCAGGAGTATTTAACGCACCTGCGCGTCATACAAAACATAGGCATGGCCCGCATTGACCCCATTATTTACGAAGGAAAAGAAATTGTGCCCATCCAGTTTTTAAAAGCTGTGTTGCCAAACCCGGGTGATTTAGGTGAAAATTATACAGGCGAAACATCCATAGGCTGCCGCATACGCGGTATTAAGGACGGTAAGGAAAAAACGTATTACGTGTGGAACAATTGCAGGCATGAGGATGCATACAAAGAGACCGGCACACAAGCCGTATCCTACACAACCGGTGTACCGGCCATGATTGGCGCCATGATGTTTTTAACCGGTAAGTGGGGCGGTGCAGGCGTATGGAACGTTGAGCAGTTTAACCCCGACCCGTTCATGGAGCAATTGAACAAGCAAGGTTTGCCGTGGCATGAGAAGGTGAATGTGGATCTGGAACTTAATTAGTAAAGTAATAAAGAGTCCAGAATACTGCATACATAGCAGGTACATAGCTTGAATATGTAAATTAGAATCCTTGCAGCGATGCAGGGATTTTTTTTACCCGGTATTCGTTCACAATCAAACCCGTGCCTGATATACTGATAACCGATACACTTCTCACTCGTAATTGGGAAAAACCTTGGTAGAGTCTTTCATTATCGTATACTTACCGCTCATGGCATTTACCTGTATGGTTACGCACCTGTAAATTGTACAGCCGTTGGTGTATTTGCAATCCCCTTCGTATGATGAACGCGTTGTAGCCGATTTATACGTCCATTTATTGTTGTTCTTATTGTATGAAACCCTGAATGTGGCGTTGGGTGCATAGTTAAAACGTTCGCTGTGCTTTTTTGCGTAGTTGATAACATCAACAGAATCTTTAAGCAAACTGGGTTTCATGCTTTGTGCTTTCAGCCCGTTTGAAAGGCCTATACTTAACAATATGATCAGCACTGTACGCATAAAACATAAATATAAACAAAAAGTGCTCCAAAAAAAGTGTTATAAATTGATTTATTTGGCCGCCTTTGCATGAAAAATGGCAAAATTCCTGAGGGTACCAAGGAACTGCCATTTTCATGCAAACCAGGCTGTCGCTCATAGTCCTCGCCAAAAATGAGCAAGATCCTTCGGCCTTCAAAATAAACCATAAAAATAATTAAGTGACCGGCATCAGGAATGACCACCCATTTTTGGATTCGGAGCTTATCCGCTCCATCCCTGGCGGAGTGGAACCTTAAAATCAAGTAAGTCAATTGTAAGAAACGCTAAAATACATTTTGAGCCCGGTTTGAAGTGGGTCCTGCGAAGTTCCGTATTTTTGGACTCTGTACTTTATACTCTGTACATTATACTTTATACTCTGTACTTTATACTCTATACTTTGTACTATCTTCGTTCCATGCTATCGGTTCGCGAAATACAGCTTTCAGATATACCCTTGTTGTGCAGCTACTGGTTTGACGCAACCCCCGAATACATGCGCGGTATGGGCGTTGACCTTTCAAAAATGCCCACGCGCCAGGAATGGGTTGATATGCTGACCGAGCAAATTGAAACAAAAAATTATGCTGACAAAAAAGCGTACTGCATGATTTGGCTTCAGGATGGTGGCCCCGTTGGCCATTCCAACATCAATAAAATCGTTTTTGCCGACCACGCGTATATGCATTTGCATTTATGGAACGCTGGTTCGCGCAAAAAAGGCGTGGGCACTGCATTCGTTAAACTTACCGTTCCGCATTTTTTTGAAAAATATCAACTTAAACACCTGTACAGCGAACCGTATGCGCTGAATCCGGCCCCGCACCGCACCCTTGAAAAAGCAGGTTTCAGGTTTGTGAAAGAATATACCTGTGTGCCGGGCTGGATAAATTTTGAGCAGCGGGTTAAGTTGTGGGAATTTTCGCAGGGCTAAATGGTCCTTTTCATACATGCCTCACACTACAAGAACAAACAACGAAGAACGCTGACAGGCGCGATCAAATACAGCGCTGCCGGCATCATGACAAGTTTTGCTTCGCCATGACGAACAACTCCTTTAAAGTTGCAAGGAAATTGCGCAACAATTGACTGCATCCTTTGCGTCTCTGCGCTCTTCAGGAAAAAAGTGAAGCGGCAAAGCAACGGAACTATGTTGTGGACAGGTTTATGGTTAAAATTAACACGTTTGCAATTCATGCAGTTGTTTTTATCAGAAAAGAGGCACCGTTTGAAGGAAATTTTCGTATATTAAACACGCCAATAGCCCCTGATGAAAAAGTGTTTACTTTTTTTATTACTTGTTTTATCGTTTGAGGCCCACGCCCAACTTAGCGGCATCGTAAACACCTACCATGCCGTAACCAGCATTGATATCCCCAACGCAACGGTTATTTTGGACGATGTGACCGGCCTGGCCCAGGGCGACACTGTTTTTTTTATCCAGGTAAAGGGTGCCGAAATTGACCTGAGCAACACCAACGATTACGGTAAAGTGCTGGACTATAAAGGCACCGGTCTTTATGAATACAACGTTATTTGCAGCATAAGTGGTACCACCGTTATATTTGAACGTAAGTTTTATAACGACTATAACCCTTCGGGCGTTTTCCAGGTTGTTGGTTATACTACGCATGGTGATGTAAGCATAACCGGTACGGTTACCTGCCCGGCCTGGGACAGTGCCAAGGGTGGTATTGTACTCATTCGTTCAACCGGTACCATTGACATGCAGGCCGACATGGATGTAAGTGCAAAAGGTTTTCGCGGGGGGCAGCATTCCAACTCACCCTACAACTGCGATTTTCTTGACGATTTTACCGGTTACGAATATACCGTGTCAAGCGGCATGGGCGCCATGAAAGGCGAGGGCATTGCCGGCTACACGGTAAACAACGGAGGCCGCGGTCCGCTTGGAAATGGCGGTGGTGGCGGTAACGACCACAACTCAGGCGGTGGCGGGGGATCCAATATTAAAGATGGTGGAAAGGGTGGTGACAACGATGATCCCGGTATTGCCAATTGCCACGGTTACAATCCCGGTTTGGGCGGCCGCAACCTTGACGAGGGACCAAAACCCTTGTTTTTTGGCGGGGGCGGGGGCGCTGGCCATTCCAACAGCGTAAACATTTCATCGGGTGGTAACGGTGGAGGCATTGTTATTTTAATTGCCAATAAAATTGAAGGTAACGGGCATACCATATACGCAAATGGTGCTGACGGTCTTGATGGCTTTGGGGATGGGGGAGGTGGAGGAGGCGGTGCAGGTACTGTATTTTTTTATACGGATAATGTAGCTTCAACCGTTAATGTAAATGCCAACGGTGGTGTAGGAGGTGATGCCAACGGGTTTACCTCACCGCGTTGTTTTGGCCCTGGCGGTGGCGGTGCGGGCGGCCATGTGGTAACCAGCCAGGGAATTTTTCCTTCAAACATAAATACCATTTTAAATGGCGGGAGCAACGGGTTTGTGATTAATTCAACCGCGCCCTGTATGGGTTCTGACGGAAATTCGCAGGACGGACAAAACGGTGCCACCACCAATAATTATGCAATCAGCATGAGCGATAAATGTAACCTGGCCTGTTTGACCAACCCGCAACCAATGCTCAATGCATCGTATAATTTCTGTACCAGCGAAACAGTAGACATTGACGGAGGCGCTTATACCGGTGCTACCTATGATTGGTCTGACGGGACCACGACTCAAATCAATACCGTATCAGATGCGGGCCAACTTGAACTGGATATTTACAGCGGGCGTTGCCATACCTATGATACAACCAATGTGTTTGAACTGGAGTATCCCTCACTGCTTACCGAACATGTGTACACGATTTGCACCACGCTTGTTGTGGTTGATGGTAACAATCCTTCGGCCTCGTTTTTGTGGAGCGATGGTTCAACCGGGACAAGCTTTACAGCAACCGGCCAGGGCCAATATTCGGTTACCATTACCAATGGCGGCTTGTGCAGTGTGACCGATGAATTTACGGTTGTATACTGTTTAACCATTCCCAATACCATTACACCCAATAACGATGGGTTTAACGATGTGTTTGAAATTTTAGGCATTGATGAATATCCCGGTAATAAACTCACTGTTTTTTCACGCAACGGGGCCATGGTATTTGAACAAGCCAACTATAAAAATGATTGGGACGCTGGCAACGTCCCCGATGGTGTGTACATGTACGCATTGGATTTGAATAACGGTGAAAAAAACCTGACCGGCACCCTTAGCATTGTGCGCAAACGATGAAGAAATTTTTTACATATGTATTTTTATTTTCGGGTTTGACCGCGGGGGC
>DASPJQ010000372.1:0-5442 GCA_035628535.1 Flavobacteriales bacterium
CCATTGCAAACACCGTTGCAGGTAGCGCCTGTAACACCTCCAACGGTAGAAATAAACGTGCAGGACGATGAAACGGTAACATTTGAACAGGTAGTGCAGCCGTTAGCATCCATTACACATACATTATAAGTCCCGGTACACAAACCGCTAAATACATTTGAAGATTGGTAGGACAAGCCACCGTCATTCGAATACGTTAGTGTGCCTGTACCACCTGAAGCCGTAACGGTAATGGAACCATCACATGCGGGGCTTGACGGAGATGTTGAGGTACTAAAAGATAAAGCAGAAGGACCACCTATTGTTACTGTCATGGTTGTTGTACAACCAACGGCATCCGTAATAACAATTGGAAACGTTCCCATGCAAAAACCGGTTAAGGTGCCGGCACTGCTAAAACTAACCGGTGATGCAGTAAATGAACCCGAAGCAGTATAAGGAGCAGTGCCACCGGTTACCATGATTACCGCCATTCCATTGCAACTGTAACTGCATGGAGAAACCGGGCTTGTTGACATAACCGAAGTAGTAAGTGTGCAGGCCTTAGCGGCCGGAGCCATGAAAAAAATGGCAAAAAGAAGAATAGTATGAATCTTATTCATAGTAGTGTGGTTTACTAAGATTATTAATTGGTAAGTATGTAAGGTCAAAAAAGAGACGGCAAGCCGCCAATAAGGTTGCTTTTTTAAAGGGATTTGTTAAAAAACTTCAATAATTTCCTTTTGACGTGATTTTTAAAATTGTGTGGCGGTTTTTCTTATTTTAAAATTTCCGTCAATTCTCTTATACGGGCAAGATGGTGATCATCGTGCTCGGCCGTGAAATAAGCCATATCAATTAACCGCATGGGAACCTGTAAACGCGGATGCATGCTTTTAAATAACTGCGTTTCGTCATCAATTTGCAAAAGACGTTGAATAAACTCAGCACGTACACGCATAAAATTACTCAAGAGGGTTTCTATTGCTCTTTTGTTGTGATTGGCCTGGTTGGTTTTAATGTTCTGCATATCGGCCGCGCGCAAAACGGGTTTTCGCGCTAAAAAATCATCAATGCGTCCATCGTGCAATGCTTCCAGGTCGGTCAAATGTCCAACGTGTTCTTTTATGCTCCAGGTTCCTGCTGGTTTGGCACAAAGTTTTTCTTCGTTTAATGCCTGTACCATATGACCAAGTCGTACCGGTGTGCCGTGCAAACGTTCCACTACATTAGGCAACCAACCAACAGGCTGATCAAAGATGAATTTACGTTCGGTCCATAAGGCGCGTTTCATAAGAATAAAGATTCAAGATTTAAAAGTAACAAAATCCTGTGCCTTTTTACCGCACCCTGGTAAGCATTTTCCAATTCCCGTGGTTGAAGAAATGAACAAAAAGGGGCCGTTTATTTTTTATTTTATTGAATTGAGCCAATTCGGTTAAAACTCAGGCAACTTTATTACAATCTGCTTTTTAATCTTTCATTTTTTTTAAATTAGCATTTAGTTCTGATGGCTAAAACGATAAATATAGTATACCGGTCGCAGTTACTTACGTTTTTTACACTGGCGTTTTACCGGTTACCTGCACAGGTTGAACAATTGTATACGCCTAACCAGGTGAGCGCTGCAACCGTTTTATGCGGCTCAAACAATGTTCCGGTTTACGGATTTGCTTTCAATTCCACTACGTTTTCAAACCCGGTTTTTACAGCACTCAATAATTTTGTTACCACCGGTACCTATACGGCTTCTGATATCACCAACTTCAAACTGTATGTCACCAATTTTTCGGTTTTTAATACCACAACGCTTTTGGCTACGAGTACAACCAGCCTTGGACCCGGAAGCGGGCATTCATTTACGGGTTTTTCGTATACCATAACCCCTTCGCCCGTGGTGCGTTATTTCTGGATAACGGTTGACATAAAACCTACTGCGGTGAGTGGGCACACAATCGTTGTAAGCCCGCTAACTATAGCTATGACCACAATTACCGGTTCCGAAACGGCAGGCACCATTACAACGGGCGGAACACAAACCATTTCATGCACGTTGCCGATTGAACTTACTTCTTTTTCGGGTCAAACAAAATTGCACCAGAATGTACTTGAATGGGTAACGGCCAGCGAAACAAACAACGCTTTTTTTACACTGGAAAAATCAACGGATGGATTTAACTTTACCGAACTTAATACAATTAATGCCATGGGCAACAGCAACATGCCATTGAGTTATTCATCAGTTGATCCCAGTCCTTTTGAACTTACATATTACCGGCTAAAACAAACTGATTTTGATGGATCATTCACCTATTCGGAAACCATAGCCGTACGAACAAGGGAAGAAGAATTCACTATTTATCCGAACCCGGCCATTGACAGATTATGCATAAAAAACGGCAGGGGAACTTACCGCATTATTAATGCAGCCGGAATCATTGTGCTGAATGGTTCGTTAACAGAAAAAACCGAATTGAACATATCCGCTCTTGAACAAGGTTTTTATACGGTCGTATCGGAAGGAAATGTACAAAAACTCCAGGTTACCCGGTAATCATTCCTGTTTTTGATACAATTTCTGCTTCTTAAGTAATTTTTCAATGCTTTTGGCAATGCGGTCGGCTTTGGTTTCAACCCGCCTGGCGCTGAAAATCCATAACACGTACAGTCGTTGCTCGCTCTCGCTTAAACTTTCAAAAAAACGCAGCGCAGCCGGTTCTTCGGTAAGGCAAAGCAAAAATTCACCGGGCACGTTGAATGGTGCTTCATCACGGTACAATACAACCTTTACCCTGTCGCCTTCCTTCTTCCCTATTTGCCTGCGAATTTCGGCCTTTACAGGTAAAAAAAGCCCCTCATGCCCATATGGCATAAGTGTATATTCCTTGATAGGATATCCATCAATGGTGCCTTTGACCTTCAGTTTTGGAAATTTCCCATTTATCTTTTTTACATCGCTCAACAAAGCATACGTCCATCCGCCCTTGCCATGGAATTTTTCAAGCGTATAGCTATTATTGATAATTGGTTTTTCTTTTGCCGGCCTTTTCATTCTTTAATAAATTTACGCATGGCTGACCGCAATTTTTCAACGTGCCGGTAATACACATTGGCTCCCATGGCGTTTTTTAATGCGTACAATGATATACTTCCTTTTTCCTGTCCAGCTGTTATGGAAAGCGTAACGCCAATGGCAGTATATGGCACAGCGTATTCATTCCTTTTTTCGGCCGGAACATTCACCAGCAATTCATTTTTACGAATGATTTTAACCAGGGAATCAAGATCAGAAGCCGTAAGTTTGGCAGCAACGGTTTTTGGGGCAATGGTTTTGCGTTTGTTGGTATTTACGTAAGAAAACGTAAGGGTGTTTTTCTCAAGCTTCCAGGTTTCGGTAATGGAATATGAATCTTTCGATTTTTCGGTTGTTACATATTTCAGGTTAATGCTTAGTTCCTTGCTTTTTTGCGGTACAAAAGCCAAACAATCAATTAAGACTGATAAAACTATGAATAGAAGCCGCATAGGTGTTAATACAGGGCTAATTTAGTCAAAAAAGCTATTGGATCGGTATCATTCCCGCACATTGCGGCTGCAACATTCGATATTTAGGCTGTAGTCTAATACCAGGAAAGAAGGATTAAAATTAACGTGGGTGAAAAGCAAACAACAAATTAAAAATTGTTCAATTGCCTGTCAAAAATTATAAACCCGAAGCCGTGCTTTTATAATATTCGTAATTATAAACCTTGCGAACCATGGGCTTACCATTCTTATAATTACTCAGGCTTTCAAGCATTTCGCCTTTTTCGTTGTAAAAAGCATGTTCTTCCAGTTCACCCGGTTGGGTAAAATCAAACCCGCTTAATTCCATGAACAGCTTTTTGTCATAAACCAGGCTCTCAGCCGAACCGGGTAACCTGAAGATCTTGCGTTCTGTTAAATGCCCATGCTGGTCAAACACATATTCATACCGGAACAGCTTCATGTTGCTGCCCTGATAAACGGCTTCATTTATTAACCTTCCATCAGCGTCATAGGCAAGTGTGCGCAGTTCCTGAATACTTCCATTTTTAAAAACCGATTTCTGTTGGGTCAGCAGGCCTTTTTCATTGTAACGGTAATAACCAAAAGTGTTTTTTTCGTCCTTTGACATGTGCGGGTTCTTCGCATTTTTTTTGTAAAAATACTTGTCGCTTTTTGTCCAGTCCTTATTGGTTTCGGTATAAAACTCCTCGTATTTTATCAGCGAATCGTCATCCAGCACATAATGATAGGCTGTAGCTATATCGTTGTTGCCGTTATACAGAAACTTGGCATTGAGTATGCCATTGGGATAATACGACCACGAAGCCGTTTTTTCAGTTTTAATCACCTGGCCCCAGGTGTCAAGCCACTCGTATTTTTCACTCACCTGTTTAACCCCTTTTACAGGGTAATTATTGTTTTGCGCATACACTCCCGTAACGGCAAAAACTCCTATGAAACAACTAAAACGTACCAACATGCGTACGGCAAAAGTATAACAAAAAAACGGGATAAAGACAAGCCCCTTTTCCATTATAGCTATAAACGGATTTAGTAGCGATGAATTTGGCTATAAGTAAGACTTATTTTCACATATTTTTCATTTTGGGAAACATGTTTTTTCCGAGCCAAAATGAAAATCTTTTCAAAATGAAAAATTAATGCCTGGTCAAGCGTTTCAGGTTCTTGTCAACAATTTTTTCGGCAGGCAATTGTGCCCGTTGTATGCGTTCAGCATACCGGATTGAATCAATGATTTCCTTATTTTTTTGTTCTATCTCAGCCTGTTTTTTTTCAATTTCATCAATGTAGGTACGTTGATTTTTGTCGTGGGTTGAAACAATGAAGTACATAAATACCAAAACCACGCAATAGTTCATAAGACTGTATTCAGGTGGTTGATTCATAAATGCCGCAAGAAAAGATTTTTCACCAGGTCCTTCGAGAAGATAAAAAGTAACAACCAGCACAAGCGAAATGAGAAACCAGGCAAGTCCTGACTGTCTGTTTGCTATTAGAAAAGTCCATGCGGCTGTAACTACAAAAAACATGAGATCGGAAGAATATATGCCGCCTGACTCTCTATAAATTAAAATACATACCAATATATAACCCATGATATTAAATATATTGACCAGTAAAATTCGCTTTCCTTTGTGACGATAATACACGAGAATTGCAAATGATAATACGCTATCAATAGCACTGCCAACCGTGGCCAGTGCGTTGTTCAAACCAAGAAAGTAAACAACGTTTAAAAGACCAATAACAATAATCAGCAATACGGTACAAACAAAAAACCGGCCTTTGCGTAACTCCACGTTACTGCTTCTGTCACCGGTAAAAATAAAATAATCAATCAGGCCTTGTAATTTTTTCATTTATGCGTTTTTTCACCTGTTTTACATTTGCCACATACTCTGAAAAACAGTGTAT
>DASPJQ010000373.1:0-2607 GCA_035628535.1 Flavobacteriales bacterium
AGCCGAACCGTAAATTTTCCCTTTTAAAACAGGGGCCATGCTGGTTGTGTCCAAAAGCCGATACATTTCAGCTTGTTCTTCGGGGGTAGGTTCCCTGTACGGTTCCACTTTATACTCTTTCACGATACGTTCCGATATTTCTTTTACGTTTTGCTTGTCAAATTCAACGGAGCTTAATGACAAAGCATTGTATTCATAGTTGCCCTGGAATTTTGTTTGAAAACTGGTAAACAGGCATACATATTCTTTTTTTGAAACACACATGATGCGCTTTTGGTCTGAATATTCATCTTCATCGGGGTAGTTTATCGTTATTTTCCAACACATTGTTTTATTGATGAGCGTATCGCCCGCCAACTTTAACCGGTTGGCCGTATCAAGCCGGAACAAGATATTATCAGGATGAATAAAATCCCTCCATATAACACCGGCATTGATGTTTCCTTCAATGGCCCAGTTGTGTTTTGGCTCGTACCGCATGCCTTTTTTCGTTTTGATTTCAAGAACGTAAACATTTTTCAGGTCATAAATCTTATTCCAGTCATTCCCGAATTTTAAAAACACACGTGCGCCAAAAATACTGTCGGCCGGCTGGCGTTCCAGGCATACATACGCTTTGTGGGTTGATGTATCGGTCCCACTAAAAAATTTAACCCTTAACGTGGCCTTGTATGCCACACTCTTCTTTTTATTAAGGATATTATAGGAATTCTGCAAGATGTCGCGTGGATCGTCCTGGGAAAATGAAATTGCAGGAATCAGAATAAGAAGTATGATGAACATTTTGTGCATGGCATCATAAATTAATTTCAGTTTAAATTCAATCAATTGGTAATGCCCCTTTCCCGTGTTGTTGGTGATTGGTTAATTAACCCAATTTCCTCTTCACACTCTTCCACAACTGCTTATACAAATAGGCAATATCGTTTTCGGGATGAATGCTTACATAAGGCGCTTTGTATACACCCATGCGCTCAATTTCTGAAATGTAAGGAATGGCCACATCCACCGCGTTACGGTATTTATTCGAAAAATCTTCAATGGTTTCATTATGCAGGTTTTTTCTGCGCTCGTACATGCTGAAAAACGGCAATACTTTTTTCTTGTCAATCCCTTCCTCCCTGCAAAAATCCATAAGTTGTTCAAATGTGCGTACTGACAGGGTTGTTGGCACAACGGGAACAAGTATGAGGTCGGAATTCTTCAGGATATTCTCGCTCATCAAACTGATGTTGGGCGGACAATCAACAATTATATAATCGTATTTTTTGCCAACCGGTTTAAAAAACGTACTCATCCAACGGCTTTTGCCTTTGAGCTCCTTGAGGTAAAAATCAATTTTGCGGTAATCATTGTCGGCAGGCAACAGGTCCAGGTTGGGGTATCCGCTTTCAACAATCAGGTCGCTTACCGTTTTATTTCCCTTAACCAGTTTTTTACCGGGGTTATTCACATCAACCTTGAAATAAAACGAACTTGCACCCTGGGGGTCAAGGTCGGCCAGCAATACTTTGGCCCCTTTTTCTTTTGATGCCAGGTATGCCAGGTTTACCGTTGTAGCGGTTTTACCAACACCACCCTTGATGTTGAAAACTGATATGATCTTCATAAAAATTTGGTTATAACAGGTTTTTGCAAAATGTTGCGACAATGGGTCCAATGCCTAACTTTAGCCCAACGCACCCAAAAATAGAAAAATAAAGCGGATTATGTTTAAAATTGCGACCCTATTTCGAAACATCCTGATAATCTTAATAATAAGTAATTTTTACACACGTGTAACAGCACAGCAACCCGAACGTTGCTATGGGCGTGATGTAATTGCCAAAGACTCTACCATTCCCTGTTGTGCTGGCTTGCACCGGGTGCATGAAGTAGGAACCGGGCACGTTTATTGCGATACAGAAGATACCGCTGAGGGCAGGAAGACTATAAAGATTTTTATGATTATTTTTCCGTGTCTTTTGCTGGTGTTTGCACTTTTTGGTGCACGCAATTATTATAACCGCAAAAAAGCCGAACGAAATAAACCGGAGCGTAACTGGAACGAAACCGGAACTGACGAACTGTGAAACTAACCAACACCGGTTACAGGATACCGGATACGGGACACAATACAATAAAAATGAAGAAATTATTTATACTTCTTGCCCTGTCACCGGTTGTCATGGCGTTTACCTTACCCGGAAAAGGCGATAAACCCTCGAAGTCGGTCATTGAATTACTGAAGTATTATAAAGACAATTACGAATGGCTGGGTAAAATAAACATGGTTTATAATTATAACGGTAACAAACCAGGCGCCAGCAGCAAAAAAGAAATCAGCACCAATTACAGTGTGGATTTTAAAGGCACCGAAAAATACCTGACAGGAATTAAAAAAAGCGGGTACGTTGGCCCTAAACTGGTTGAAAAACTGCGCAACCATTTTTTAAAATGCGAACAAAGTTTCAAAGACAACCCACAAAACAGCGGCACCCCACGCGGGTTTGAAAATGATTTTGTGATGCTGAACTCCGATTTTATGGGCGACCTCAACGACCTAAAAAACATTGAAGTGAAAGACGAGGCCATACGTTCCAACGCATCGGCAACGGTAAAAATAAA
>DASPJQ010000374.1:0-1114 GCA_035628535.1 Flavobacteriales bacterium
TGTAGTTGTCAGTTTTTATTGGTGTAAGAACCGCCCGAACACGCCCAGCGGTAGTTTTTGTTCCGTTTTTGACTGGAGGTAAAGCTCGCCCGTTTCCAGTTTTCGTGAGTTTCCTTTAAGCAAATTCTCAATAACAAGTGCTGAGAAGCCAAGCGAATAAGCATTCAGGATTAAAAAATGCTCATCGGGGTGCAATAGGTCGAACACCATATCCATCATTTCGGCAATGCTCTCTTCAAGCTTCCACTTTTCACCATTGGGACCGTGTCCGTATGAAGGGGGGTCAAGAATAATTCCATTGTATTTATTGCCGCGCTTGATCTCGCGCTGCACAAATTTTACCGCGTCTTCAACCACCCACCGTATGTTATCCAATGCCGAATGTTTCATGTTTTCATTGGCCCAGGTTACCACCTGTTTGATCGAGTCAACATGCACCACATCGGCCCCGGCTGCCTTGGCCGCAAGCGAGGCGGCTCCGGTATAAGCAAAAAGATTCAAAAAGCGCGGATTTTTTGTTCTAAACCCAACAAGACTGTTATAGATATAGTCCCAATTTACGGCCTGTTCGGGAAATACGCCTACATGTTTAAAACTGGTAAGCCCAAGCCTGAGCGTAATGGATGCTGAGCCTAATGGATAGTGTATTTTCCATTGATCGGGCATGTCTTTTAGCTTTTTCCAGTCGCCAGCAGCACTGCTTTTTTGAATGAATTTTACGTGCGCCAGTTTCATCCATTCGGCCGGTCTTAAAGCGGGTTTCCATACAGCCTGTGGTTCGGGCCGTATGGTAATGTACTTGCCGAAGCGCTCCAGTTTTTCAAAATTACCACTGTCGAGTAATTCGTAATCGCTCCAATGGGCAGGGGTAAGTAAAAGCATGCCTAAAAGTACAACATATACCCCAAACAGGGAGGTCTCCTCTGTGAAAACGGCTTTTTAAAGGCGGTTTTGCAGTTTTTTTATTAACGCAATTCCTTTGCGGGTATTGCCGGGCATGTATTTTTTAGTCAAAAATTTAGTACATAAGCACCCAAACCGTCAGATTTTGTGTATATATATGAAATTTATATATATTTGTTCAAAATAACCCCTATGATAAAATTCAATTCCA
>DASPJQ010000375.1:0-1077 GCA_035628535.1 Flavobacteriales bacterium
GAATTTGATCCTGCGGGAAACCTGCTCATAGCTGGCAATGTAACAACTCTGGCCGGACAAAGTGCCCAGACCATTGCCAAAATTGACCCGGTGAGCGGGGGTATCCTGTTCAAAACATTTTACAACGCTGGCGGTACGCGCATTTATATTTTGAATGACATTACTGTTAATTCAACCGGTGAAATTTTTGTTGCCGGATCGTATGCAACACTTACCTCTCCTTTTTATGCCATTAGCAGCATTATAAAATATACAGGGAGCGGCAGTTTTGCCTGGGAGTATAGTCACCCCACCATCCTTACCGCATCGCAGGACATAATGAGACAAATTGCCGTTGATGTTGATGGAAACATTATTTCTTCAGGGTCACTCTCCTTCCAACCTGACCCATTTACGGTAGGCTTCAAGTTATTGGCCGTAAAACTGAATGCGGCCGGTACGCTGCAATGGGAAAAAACATTTGACCCGGTTTACCCGGGCGGTTTTTACCCAACCGATCTGAAACTGTACAACAACCGCGTTTATGTTTACGGTGCATCGCGCATGAGCCCCGGTGGAAACGATGACCTCGTGCTTGTTAAATACTGCGATAATGCTGCACCTGATATTTTGCAGGCTTCACCTGTTTTGGTTTGCAGCGGGTCAACTGCATCGCTAACAGCCAGTACAAGCCCTGCCGTGTACCAATGGAATCCTAACGGTGAATCCACTTCTGCACTCAATGTAACCAGTTCGGGTCTTTATTCGCTTACAGGTATTGAGACCGATGGTTGCGCCAAAACTTCCGATACCGTTCAGGTTGATATCAAAGCCATACCGACCGCACCTGATATTTGTGCCGTTACCGTTGACACCGTTTCAACGCATAACATCATTTACTGGGACAAAACACCGTATACCGACATAAGCCATTTTATTGTTTACCGTGAAGATGTGACCAACATTTATACAGCAGTAGGCTATGTACCGTACGATAGCTTGTCGGAATTTCACGATTACGGGGCCAATCCCAATATCACAACTAAACGCTATAAATTAACGGCCGTTGATACCTGCGGTACTGAAAGCGCCAAAAGC
>DASPJQ010000376.1:0-1793 GCA_035628535.1 Flavobacteriales bacterium
CATGCCTGAGGGTATTTTTATTTCGGCAACTTCACCAACGGCTTTTCCCAACAGGCCTTTTCCAATTGGTGAATCAACCGAAATTTTTCCGGCTTTCAGGTCAGCTTCTTTTTCGGCAACCAGGGTGTATTTTACAACCGCGTTGTTTCCTAAATTTTTCATTTTAACGGTTGACAGGATTAAAACCTTTGATGAATCAAGTTGGCTTTCATCAATTATACGGCAGTTTGAAATGAGCGTGTTCAGCTTGGCAATGCGCATTTCAAGCAAGCCCTGTGCTTCTTTAGCTGCATCGTACTCTGCATTTTCAGACAGATCTCCTTTATCGCGCGCTTCTGCAATTTGTGCCGAAATACGCGGTCTTTCAACGGTCTGTAGTTCTTTCAGCTCAGCCTTTAACCTGGCCAGGCCTTCTTCGGTAACGTAGGTCACTTGTGACATAATCAACTATTTAAAAAAACAAGAATCCTCAGCCCTTAGGAGGGCCGAGGATTCAGTTAATACAAATATACTAAAATTCCTGGATTATTTAAGCGTAATGCGAACACCCACAGTATGGGTCGATGCCATGTAACTTACTGGTTGAAAGGTATAATCAATTCCAATAAGGGTTCCGGCCTTTGCATCCTTGCCAAAATCAACGCTTAAACCGGCAGCTGGACCTGAAAAAGCCGTTGTACGGGTATCGGTCTTGAAAATGCCTTTTTCGTAATTGTAACCAGCCCTCACCCCAAATTGGGCTTTTTTAATGCTGTGAACATACTCAAGACCCAAGCGATAATTATCTTTTGAAAATGAGTTGGAAGTATAACAACCTACAGTTGTCAATTTTCCGGTTTCGCCAAAAAGAAAATCATAACCGAATGAAATATTTACCTGTGATGGTAATTCAAACTTAGCCGATCGGATTTCAGTAGTTGATGAAAAATCATTAACCGGGGTAACCGCATCAAACGTTGACGTTACGGCAAAACCATCGCCACTGTATGACATTGGAGGCCCCACATTCTTAAGGTTAATCCCAAATTTGATCTGGTCTTTCTCACCTGTTACATATTTAATACCCGCATCAAAAGCCACCCCGGTCGATTTTGCGTTGGCTATTGATTCGTTGATAATTTTTAATTGGATTCCGCCATAAATGCTGTTTGAAAACGTACGGGCATAGGCCAATCCAAGCAATGTGTAACGGGGCGAAAAAGTTGTTCCCAGTCCTTCGGGGTTGTCAACAGTGGTTACAGGTATGTCACCAAAATTAAAACCTGTATAGGTTAAACCTATCACACTTGATTCGCCTATTTTTTGGCCAAACCCGAGTGAATTCACTTTAACGCCATCTTTACCATAGAGGTTGGTACGTACAGCAACAAGTTCCATTTTGGTGAGCATGGCTAAACCGCCAATGTTTACAAAAGCTCCTTCAAGACCTGAAACTGTTGCAACGTTGGCGCTGGCCAATCCCAAACTACGGCTCCATGGATTCAGCAGTAATTCGGTGGCCCCGGCACTACCCACGCGGTCTTCGTTACCTGCAAACACCTGGCCTGTAAAACACGAGGCCAACAGCAACATTGAAATATATTTTGTTTTCATAATTAAACTTTAATGTTTTTAGGTTAGAAGTTATCCAAATCGGTAGGCCTTAATGCTCCAAACCATTTTAATACCCGTTCGCCAACATCGGGCACCTCAACATGTATGAGGTAAACACCACCGGCAATTGGAATTCCCTTTTGGTTTTTAAGATCCCAATCAATTGACGTAATGGTATTGGTTGACTTGGTAAGGGTGCG
>DASPJQ010000377.1:0-5195 GCA_035628535.1 Flavobacteriales bacterium
ATCCGCAGGGTATCTTCGGCATGCCATGAAACAAATACCTCGCTCGAATCAAGCGTTGACGAAGCAGGCGGAATCAGGTCATTAACCTGCAAAATAGGTGCAAAAGCCGTTTCGCCACCCATATAGTAACGGTAAAAAGCGCTGGCATATGCGGTATAGGCTGTCTGTTGCCGCGAAGGAGTAAGCCGTTTATTAATGGAACCTGAAGTACCGCAAAAATTATTGGAAGCCCCGTAAATATCGTCCCAATCATCGCTTCCGCCTGCAATATATAGCCAGGGGTCCAAACCGTGTTGTAAAAATTATGGTTGGCGCCAAGCATTAAAACCTGGTACCTGGCCGTATGATCACTGGTGTCGTTATAACGCGTATCATCATAATAATATACGCCTTGCAGGTCAGAAACATCACCATCGCAATAAGGAGCAATGTTCATCATGGGAATTCCATTCAATATTTCACGGCCGAAATCAACAGGGGCCAGTGTAATAAGGCAGGTAATGTGGTAGGGACTTCCCTGCGCGTAATTCAACAAAGCGTGTTTTACAACACCCTCGCCACCCCGCGAATGTCCCATGGTGCCTATGTTTTGCATATCCAGTTTGCCCACAAACATGGAACCGAAACCGGTTACGCCAAGTGTATCGCCCACGATGTTCCAGGTATTCCATAAATCGCAATGGTGCTGCATAAGTTCTCCGCGGGCATTCATTCCATAGTCAGAGGAACTGTTGTCATGCGCATTGATGCCATTAGCCGAAACGGAAATGACTATATAACCGTGGGAAGCCATGAATGTGGCAAAATAGTCGTATCCTTCAAAACTTGTGATGGATTCGAAACCGGGGTTACAGGGCCAGTCCAGGGCGGTATTTGACGGATCGGCCGTTTCAAAACAAGTTGAGTGCCTGCCGTGCAGGTTAATGATTACAGGATAAGGTCCGCCAGGTAAACCGGTAGGGAAATGAATATTGCCGCGTACTTCCAACGAACTGGGAAAAGCGGTTGATGTGGTAAAAGCCAGGTTGCCCAGGTCATAATCCATTTTGGTTACAGGCAGCGAACCCGGTATACCCGGATCAGGCGTGGCTTGTGCGTATGTACTAAAAACGTTAGTTGTCCAGCTCAACACAAAAGCAACAACGGCATAAATTCGGCTTTTCATGTTGCTTATTCTTTTAGAAGGTCTTTACTGAAAAGGCCCAGGTGCCATAGTGCATTTGGGTTCTGTTTTGCCAGTTGCTGAATATAGTGGTCGCTCAACGTTTCAGCGTTAAACCGGTCACCATAACTCATCCACATGGTTTCCCCTTCGGCAAGTAAACTGAAGTCCTTTTCGGGAATTAGAAAAACCAGACTTTTTTTTGACTGGCGACTGTGCTTAAAAACGGTTTTGCCAATGTGCAGCACATGAATGTTGTTACCCACGTAAAAGGCTTTATCGGACGTAACGGTCAGCTCAACCGTATTACCAACATGTTTTACCGATGATACCGTGGTTTGCGCCCTGTATGCAGGCACCAGAAAAAACTGGAAAAAGAAAAAAAATAAAGTATGTTTCATCAAGCCGTTACAAGAAACGAATTTACGTAAAAAAGGAAAGCGATGAAAACGGAAAGTACGAACGGAGATCATTGATTCTCATAAGCATGCGAAGTGTTGTGTAAAAATAATATACGCAACAGCTAACTCCTATATGCGTATATTGCCAGTCAAAATTCATAACCATGAATCGCTTAAAACTACTGAACATTACCGCTTGTTTTTTTTCTTTTGTTTTGGGTGGATGTAAACCAGGAAAGAAAGAAATTATACGCAAGGCAAAAGAGTCGTTTATTACCGAGTGCAATAATGCCGCCAAAGCCAACCCGGGGGCCGGTCATATTAATTTTGAACCTTATTGCAGTTGCGCATGGGACAAATTAATGGTTGACAAAAAATTTGAAGAAATGGTATTAAAAGGTGACGACCACAGCCCTGAAGCAATGGAATATGCCAATGAAAAAATTAAGGACCCTGCGTTCAAACGCGACCTGGAAAGCTGTAAAGACAACATAAATTTGTAATAATACCAAACGCCTGGTGGTTAATCAGGCGTTTGGTATTATGGGCATGAATTTAAAAAAGGGCCAATGTGATGAAGCGGAAAAAGTCCTGGCAGAGAGACCAGGCCTTTTTCGCTTCTTGTTCCCGGAATAATAAATGAGGGTAGCAACCTTAAATTCCGGGGCTTGATGGAGACCTTAAATATTTTTAAACACGATAATCGCTTTTGGTAAGTTCACAATCGGTTTGCTACATACATAAAACAAAACAAGAGCCGTTTACCCCCAAAAAAACTTTAATTTTTTTGAAAATTTTTTAAATTAATGATAATCAATTAAAAAGAATAATAATTAAACAATCAATACGGGAATATTGACCCCTTGTCTTACCGCCCCCAGGGTTGTGCCCAGGATGATTTTTTTAATCCCCTTATGACCGTGTGAGGCCATAACCAACAGGTCAGCACCTGAGCCGTTTACAATTTCAGGAATGCTTGTTTTTGGATGACCGTATCCAAGGCATGTTTCAACACGGTAGCCTTGCGCAGTAATTTCGCTGGCATATTTTTCAAGGTTTACTTTATCGCTTGAAGTTTCCATGTCATCAACCTCCTGCCTGTACATGCGCGCCCCTGCCGTTTCTACAATATGAATAAGTACATAGGAGGCTCCTTTTCCACCTTGAGCAAGTGCATTGCTTATGGCTGCACTGTCAGATGATGAGAAGTCAACTGTAACGGCAATTTTTGTGTATACTTTACCAGGCGTGATGTTAAGGTCCTGAACAATGCCGTCAGGAGCGATTGCTTTTTTATTCATTACGCGTTTAAATACCGGTGCCAGGGTAATGTACACCAATAAAATACCTGTTAAAATGGTAAGCGGCACAACGGTGAAGCCAATTGTTACAGCGTTGGGCGAGGTGGCAATCCATTCCAATAGCTTTTCAACTACCAGTTTTGCATTCAAAAAAACAATGGTGGCGGCAATAACCCAGGCCGCAATGCGCATCCAAAGTGCAGGTACAAATTCGCCCATGGTGGTTTTATCGCTGGTAATGTGTATGAGCGGTATGATGGCAAAACCAAGCTGGAGACTTAAAATAACCTGGCTTAAAACAATGAGCGCACCTGTTTGATCTTCGCCAGCTATATAAATAACCAGAAAAGCAGGAACAATGGCTATAAGGCGTGTAATGAGCCTGCGCAACCAGGGTTGTATGCGCAGGTTTAAATATCCTTCCATAATGATTTGACCCGATAGTGTGCCCGTTAAGGTTGAACTTTGACCTGAGGCAATCAGTGCAACGGCAAAAAGGATGGGAGCAAGGTAACCCAAATTGCCCAGGAAGCGGTGCGCATCCTGTATTTCTTTGATTTCGGTGTTGCCCGTACTGTGAAAAGCGGCTGCAGCAAGAATGAGGATGGCTGCATTCACGAACAAGGCCATGTTTAGGGCAATGCCCGTATCAATAAAATTGTATTTGAGGGCCTGTTTGATTCCCTTTGGCGATTTATGGATTTTGCGCGTTTGCACCAGCGATGAGTGCAGGTACAGGTTGTGCGGCATAACGGTTGCGCCAATAATGCCAATGACAATATAAAGGGCTCCTTCTGGTATGGTTGGTACAAGTCCTTTTACAAGGTCGCCCCCATCGGGTTTTGCAAAAATGAGTTCGGCCAGAAAAGAAAACCCAATGGTAGCAATCAGCATTAGGATAAAAATTTCCATTTTGCGCATGCCCCATCGTTGCAACAGAAGCAATAAAAACGTATCAAGCACTGTAATGCTCACACCAACAAGCAAAGGGATTCCAAAAAGGAGTTGTAAACCAATAGCCATACCCAGTACTTCGGCCAAATCACAGGCGGCAATGGCAATTTCTGCCAAAATCCATAGGAAAAAATTGATTACAGGCGGATACGTTTCGCGCGATGCCTGTGCAAGGTCAAGCCCGCGCACCAACCCCAGGCGTGCACATAAACTTTGCAATAAAAGCGCCATGACGTTTGACATAAGTAAGACCCATAACAAGGCATACCCGAATTTGCTGCCTCCCTCAATATCGGTTGCCCAGTTGCCGGGGTCCATATATCCAACGCTTACAAGATATGCCGGTCCTGAAAAAGCTATTAACCTTTTCCATACACTTACCTTATGCCTGGTTTCAACCGTTTCATTTACTTCTTCAAGTGATTTGTGTTGCTGTGCTATCATTTTACTGTTACAAGAATGTTTTTTGCGATGGCATTACTGATGAATATGTTTTTTTTACTGTTGACTAAAATGTTAAGTGATTTATCATAATCAATTACCTCGGTAACTTTTATTTCATGGCCCGGTTTAAGGCCGGTTTTGTCAAGGTGACGCAGGAACGCGGCCGAATCATCATTCACCTCTGAAATGATACAGGTAGAACCTGCAAGGCATTCGCTGAGTAATTTTAATTTTTGGTTTTTCACTTTGCCACTGGCATCGGGAATGGGTTCGCCATGGGGATCAAATTTAGGCCGGCCTAAAAAAATATCAAGTTTGTCAACCAGCTCATCACTTTGTATATGTTCCAGTTGTTCGGCAATATCATGCACCTTGTCCCAGGTAAACCCTAATTTTTCAACCAGAAAAACTTCCCATAAACGGTGTTTGCGTACAATGGCCAGGGCCGTTTTTTTTCCAAGCGGGGTTAACGAAACGCCCTTGTATTTTTCATATGCAACTAATTTTTTCAGGGCCAGTTTGTCAAGCATATCGGTTACCGATGATGCCTTGGTTTGAAGGCAACCGGCAATGGCATTGGTGGTTACCACATGTCCTGGCTTTGAAAGCCTCAGGATATGTTTAAGGTAATTTTCTTCGGTGAAACTAAGTCGCATTTTAGACAAAGGTAATAATAAATTTAGACTAGTCTAAAATTTTTACAAAAATTAAATTCTTTAAAACCAAACCATTTGAATTCCAGCAACGTATTAACTTTGTGCGGTTGGATTTAGCAGAGTATGACACAAAAAAAATGGTCCTTTTATTGTACTTTTAGAGTATGCACTACTTTTCTCCACGTGTTGGTTTACCTGTGCTGGCTGCCTTGCTTTTGGCGGTAGCGGGTATTTCTGCAGGGTCAAAAGTTGATGTGACTTCGGCCGAAGGGATAAA
>DASPJQ010000378.1:0-1752 GCA_035628535.1 Flavobacteriales bacterium
GCGCTGAAAAATGTGGCCTTCAGGTCCAACAAAAAAATATTCCCGTTTGAGCAGTTTGATTTGAAATACAACCGCCCTGATAAAGTGTTTAAAAAACTGGAGCTGGCCAATGACAAGCAAACCAAAATGTATAACCTGGCATACCAAAAACGGTTAAAAAAAGCAGGCTTTACCGAAGAAATGTTGGGAAGCGATTTTCATTTGCCGGTTGCCGAAGTAAAAAATAAATATGCGTTGCCCCTGGTAAAATACGATGATACGCTGGGTTTTTATGTAAAAGCTTCCGATAATTTGTATGGACTGAGCCGTATTAACGTTTATGTGAACGATGTGGCCGTTTACGGGAGCGAAGGCATGGCCCTTGCCGGGAAACCGAAGCAACTGAATAAAAAACTTAACCTTGTGTTGTCAACCGGCTTGAACCATATCCAGGTTTCGGTTACCAACGAAAAGGGAGTGGAGAGCATGCGCGAGGCATTTGATGTGAATTGCGAAATGGAAAAAAAACCCGATTTATATATGCTGGTTATAGGCGTTTCAGAATTCGGGGAACAGGGCCATAATTTGAAGTATGCTGCAAAAGACGCTACCGACCTTGCCAATGCATTCAGGAACTCAACCCGTTTTGGGAAAGTGGTTATTAAAGAAATTAAAAATACGGAGGCAACCAAGGAGAATATTTTAAAAGAAGCCGGTATGTTTGAAAAATCAAAGGAAGATGACCTGGTGATTTTACACATGTCAACCCACGGGGTGATGGATGAAAACATGGATTATTACCTGGCAACACATGATATGGCTTTTGTGAAGCCGGCCGAGAGGGGGCTGCCTTACACTGAACTGGAAAAAGCCATGGAAAAAGCGCCTTCACGCAACCGCCTGATGCTGGTTGACGCCTGCCACAGTGGTGAAGTGGATAAAGAAGAAATTGAACTGGCCCACAACACCAGCATATTGGATAACAAAAATGTAAAACTTGTAACGCGCAGCGGCAATTACGGTGTTGCCCCGCGTTTGGGCCTTAACAATTCATTTGCCTACATGCAGGCCTTGTTTGACGATGTCTCAAAAGGCATGGGTGCAACAGTTATTGCCGCGGCAGGCGGTATGGAGTATGCGTTGGAGTCAGCCGAGTGGAATAACGGAGTATTTACTTACGCAGTTTTAAGCGGCCTAAAAGATAACTCGGCCGATTACAATAGAGACGGCATTATTCGCATTGATGAGTTGAAAGGATATGTAACCAACAGGGTGGTTGAACTCACGGCCGGCCGCCAGGTGCCCAATGCAAGGAAAGAAAATTTGAATAATAATTTTATTATTAAATAGTTTAAAGACGCCAGACAGAGAAGCGGAACTGAACCCAAAAAATAAGCGTATTTCCTAGGTACGAGGGATCTCGCTCAGTGTAGTCGGTAAAAAAAAATGCTACCGTGGCAATCCAACAAGGCCGCGCGGGTTGGCCAAAAAATAGTGCATTCAACTATTATTTGCAATGAACGTTTTATTTTATGTGTAACGGAATTCTATTCATGCGCCACGCTTTCGCAATAAAGGGAAATTAACGGGTCGTGGTAATTTTTAACAATCGTTAAGGGTTACAAAACAACCATTTATTTATTAACCTACACAAACTGGCAGTATAAATGAACGCAAGTACTGCCCCGGTTTACAGGTATTAAAAATAACATGAACCGTATAACCATTATAGCATTGTTGCCTTATAAAGGAAACGGTCTTTTGTGGTTCAGT
>DASPJQ010000379.1:0-1307 GCA_035628535.1 Flavobacteriales bacterium
GTAACCTTAAAAATCAATGACACCACCAATCGTTATCAAATTGTTTTTGCCAAAGTTGAAAACAATAAAGAGGGTGTGCCTACACGCATTCTTGTGCAAAGCCGTGCAGGATTTTATAATCCAACTGTTAACCTGTATAACATTATTAAAGAAGGAAATTATTTGAATTATTCAACCTTATGCATTATTCCCGAAAAGGACAAAGACGGCCGCCCGATTGAAACGCTTTATGTACAAAGCGCACCTCTTATTGGAAACACCAATGCCGATTTGCTGGAAAAAATCATTTACGAAGTTGGTAACAATGCCGATATTATTGAGGAAAAGTATTTTGGGGGTGATAATCTTTAATCTGAGGTTTGAAGGTTGAGTTGGTTAACCGGCCGTTCGGAACCCCCGGGCAATTTTAAGGAATTGTAAACTAATTGTGAAAAGCCATTCCACCGAGTGGCTTTTTTGCTTTTTACCTGTTTATACGGCTGTTATAGAGTGCAACAGCGTTTTTAACAACTTGTTTTTAAAAAATCATTTTACAGATGGACGGCTGTTGACTTACCGTTTGCTCGGTAAATGAAACCGTTTATCACAGGAGTTCAAGAATTCCTCATATTTTGAAGCCTCTCATCATTCATCAGAAACTATAATTCATTATATTTGAGCAAACCCAAATACGTATGCTAAAAAGCTTTACCCTTTCAACAGTTGCCTTAACAGGACTAGCCTTTGCTGTAACCGCCCAAAACCAGGTTACGCAAGACGGAAATACCACGGTTATTAATTTTACCACGGGTATGCACATGATCACTTCTTCAGGAACCGGAAGCACAGCGGCTGATAAAGTAATTGATAAGCAAACCACTCCGATTTTGAGTTTAGGTAATCCAGACCTTGGCAAGTATGCCTTTACCATGGTGTTGCCCGCTTACGGTGAGCCAAGCATTACTGTTGAGGAAGGCACCTATACCGATCATGCAAATGTGAATATTCTTCCATCAAAAGGAAGTTTAAAACGCAATGTGAATCCGGCCGATGTTGCGTTTACTTATGGCGAATCGTATTCGACCGATGCCTTTTATCCGGCAAACCGCGCAATAATTAATGAGCCGTTTAATTTGCGCACTGTGCGCGGGGCCAGCATTCATGTTTTCCCATATGCCTATAACCCTGTTACAAAAGTTTTGCGTGTTTATCATAATTTGAAAATAACCGTTACTACCGATATGTCAAAACCCGGAATCAACCCACTTTTCCAAAATGCGTTTGAAAGTGAAATGGAACCGGTTTACGACCATCTTTTCCTCAATTAC
>DASPJQ010000380.1:0-4294 GCA_035628535.1 Flavobacteriales bacterium
TGTAAATTTCAGCTTTAGTCTGCTCAAGTTTTTTCTCAAGTTCCTTTATTGTTTTGGATATGTCAACATTGGTTTTTTCGCCAATTTTTTTTGCTTCTTCAATCTGGTTAACCAGTTCTTCAATTGGCTTTTCAAAATCAAGATAGGTACTCATGCTTAAAATTTGGGTAACAAAAATACGAAATCCCCGGAAACGAATTAATTATTTGATTTTAAGAATGTTATATTCAGGTAAATGAAGATTACGCAGGTGGAAATTTAGTTTATTGTTGTCTTCCCGGAAGAACCAAATATATGGGATTTATCCATAAATTTTTTTAAGGTTTTATAGCGATAAAAAAAGCAAATGGGTGGATGCTTAACTTTTATACAAATTCGCAAATACCAGATCATTTAGGAACAATATAATTTCACTTTCCTCTTTGGTTTGACCGAAATCGGTAAGTGAGGGCAGATTGTTCATAAAGAAATTTTGAAAATGTGCCATTTCAATAATCGTGGATGCCAATGATTTTGGGTACTTATAGTTTGGGCTACATTCTAAAATAATGTTGCCAATTAAGGCGCATAAATCTTTGTATGGTTTAAAAAACTGTTGCTTATTATCCTTACTGACCTGTTTCGTTAAATAGGCCTTTGACCCTTCGGCAATAATAATTTGATGAAGTAACTTTTCATTAATGGAACTGGTTTGCTCGTCATCTTCAAGCGCTTTTGCCAAAAGATCAATCACTCTTTTTAATTTTACCGTTGGATCTTTGATGTTATTGGTGTGGAAACGTATTTGAAATTCAAGCCAGCTCCAATACCAGGCTGTCAGGTAGACCAGCAGCTTATGCTTATTTTCAAAATACCGGTAAATTCCTGCTTCGGTAGTCCCAATATCTTCAGCCAATTTTTTGAAAGTAAAAGATTCGAATCCAATTTTATAAATTATCTGAACACTGTGCCTGAGTATATTCTTCCCCAGATCTGAGCTTTGGGGGTCACGGAGGTACAAGGCCTCATTCATTTTGATTTGTAATTGCAGTTTCATAACTTCATGAATTTTACTCTTCACATAAAGTATATGATAAAATTAACAAAAATACCCTTACAATTATTTAAGGTAGTAATACTATTATTTAAAATAATATTACTACCTTTGTTTTGAATTAAACCTCGAATAATGTTAAGCGGCAGAATACCAGTATCTTACATATTTAAAAAAGTTAAATATGATGTCGTTTATGTGCTTATTGTATCTTTTGTCGTGGTATTTCTTACAGAAATGTATGAAAAGATACTTCCCGAAATGCCGTTAACAATTCCGGCATTTATTGGAACAGCCCTTTCAATTCTTTTGTCGTTTAAATTAAGCCAATCCTACGACCGGTGGTGGGAAGCCAGAAAGGCTTGGGGAGCAATTGTTAATGATTCACGCAGTTTTATAATACAACTACAAACCCTGGCCGCAAAAGGCAATGATCCAATCATAAAAAAAATTGCCTTTCGGCAAATTGCCTGGTGCTATTCATTGGGACAATCGCTGAGAGGGTTGAATCCCGTAGAAAATTTAGACGATTATATTTCCAGCGAAGAGTTTGATGAAATAAGACATCACAGCAACAAGCCATTGGCATTACTCCACTTTCACAGTAAAGACATCAGAGAACTCAAAGAACAAAATCAATTGGATACTTTTTCGCAATTACAGTTAGATAATACCCTTGTAAGGCTTTGCGATTCCCAGGGAAAGGTTGAACGAATAAAAACCACCGTGTTCCCCGTTACATATCGCTTATTTCTTCACGGTATAATCTATTTGTTCATCATTACATTATCAATTTCATTGAAAGATGTAGCTGGTTATTTTGAAATACCCCTGCTCCTTTTGATTTCGGTGGCCTTTCTTCTATTGGAAAAATCGGCAACACATATGCAAGATCCTTTTGAGAACAGGCCAACCGATACTCCTGTAACTGCAATTGCACGAACAATTGAGATAAACATTAAGCAGCTATTAAAAGAAAAGGATATTCCTGAACCATACCCGGTCCAAAAATTCTACTTATTATAAACAAAAGAATCAAACAAAAATGAAAACCTTAACAAAAGAAATGCAGGCAGCCATAACCCCTTCTATGGCTTTAGAATTATTAAAAGAAGGAAACAAACGTTTTATTAACAACCTAAAAATTAACCGTAACCTGTTGCAACAGGCAAACGAGACATCAGACGGACAACATCCCTTTGCAGTAATTTTAAGTTGCATTGATAGCAGAACCTCAGCCGAGCTGATTTTTGACCAGGGTCTCGGTGATATTCTTAGTATTCGTATTGCAGGAAACATTATAAATGACGACATTTTAGGCTGCATGGAATTTGGATGCAAAGTTGCAGGCTCAAAAATTATTGTTGTTTTAGGACATACGAAATGCGGAGCGGTAAAAGGTGCCTGTGACCATGTTGAAATGGGCAACCTGACAGCATTGCTTTCCAAAATCCAACCTGCCGTTAACGAAGAAAAAACAACAATTGAAAATCGGAATTCCAAAAACTCCGCTTTTGTTGAAAATGTGGCTAAAATTAATGTGAAACGAACTGTTAAGTTAATATTGGAAAAGAGTCCCATTCTGAAAGATATGGTTGAAAGCGGGCAAATCGGAATTGCAGGAGGCATACACAACATCACTACCGGGGAAGTAATATTTTTTCCCGAAACCATTTACCTGCCAGATATGAACTGAAAAAATAAGGTTAAATAAATTTTGTGTTGGTTATGGCTGATTTTTTCTTAAATTTATTCAGTGTTAATTTATTCCAATACCAAAATAAACCTGGGCCTGTTTGTGACTGGTAAACGCAGTGACGGGTTCCACAACCTTGAATCGGTGTTTTATCCCGTTGGCTGGAATGACGCATTGGAAATTGAGGTAAACCCTTCGCAAATTTCAAAAGTTGAACTGGTGGAGTACACTGCGCACGCAACAAACACGCCTGAAAAGAACCTGTGCGTAAAAGCGTATTGTTTAATGGATGCCCGGTTTGATTTACCTCCTGTAAAAATCCATTTGTACAAAACCATTCCTACCGGTGCCGGTTTGGGCGGGGGTTCATCCAACGCATCATGCACGTTAAAAGCGCTCAATGCAAAGTTTAACCTCAACCTTTCTTCATTGCAGTTGCAGGAATTTTCGGCACAATTGGGCAGCGATTGTCCCTTTTTCATTGAGAACCGCCCGGCCTATGTCACGGGTCGGGGTGAAAACATTCAACCCATTGAACTTGATTTATCGGGTTATTGCATTGCCATTATGCATCCCGGTATACATTTACCAACGGCCGATGCATTCAAGCTCATTACACCCCAATCAATTAATTTTGACCTTCCGTTAAAACTCGCATCAACACCGGTGTATGAATGGAAACATTTTCTTGAAAATGGATTTGAAAAACCGGTGTTTGAAAAACATCCTGAAATAAAAACCCTCAAAGAAAATATGTACCTGCATGGGGCGCTTTATGCAAGCATGAGTGGCAGCGGCTCGGCCGTGTACGGTATTTTTGAAAAATACGAACAGGCTGAAAGAGCAATCAATTCATTTACGAATTACAAAAGTAAATTGGTATTGGCAAGAGAGCATTTGGTGCAATTCCTTTAATCGGTGGAACGCTTTTGAATTTCATAAATGCTTCAAGTCCTCATTCGGATCAACCTTTTTCGTTTTATCATACCCGAACAGCAACGGAAGCAAAAACAAATCGGAAAAAATAGCAACCAGCAAGGTTATGCTGATGAGCATGCCGGTATTGAATATACCCGTAAAACTTGACAACATTAAAATTGAAAAACCCGAAAACAAAATAACCGATGTCATGGCCACCGCCTTGCCCGAATACATATATGCATTCAGCAAAGCCTCTTTATTACTCAGGCCCCTTGCCTGTTCCAGCCGGTAACGCGCCAGCAAATGAATGGTGTCATCAACCGTAATACCAAATGCGATACTAAATATAATGGAACTGGAAACGTTCAGGTTAATGCCAAATATACCCATGATTCCTCCAATAAATACCAATGGAAAAATATTCGGTATCAACGAAAGGAACATGATTTTTACCGAACGGAACAACAAACCCATTAAAAACCCGATGGCCAGCAATTCATAAATCAACCCGTCCATCATGTTGGCCGTTAAGTACCGTATGTTCCCATCAATAATTTCTGATAAACCGGTTTTTTTGTATTGGAAAATTGTTGTGTCAATGCTGGTTTTGTAAAACCGGTCAAGCCGCGCGTGCAGTTTACGCA
>DASPJQ010000381.1:0-8644 GCA_035628535.1 Flavobacteriales bacterium
AATTTATTTACTAATTGCTTTTTAACTTGAAACTGCCTGTTGCTGCTGGAATGTGATTACAATGTATTCTGCAGGGTGAACCACTGCTACTTTTACCGTAACGTTCATAAACCCGTTCAATATATCATCGGCTGTCATGGTAACTCCAAGGCCGCAGTCAACCGAAAACGCATCTGACGGAGTTGCTCCCTGTAAGCCACCCTCTTTCCAAACCGAAGTAAGAAAACTGCTTATCATTGATTTTACCGCTTCCCATGTGTTCTTTACATTAGGCGCAAAAACATAGGCTTGTGCTGCCAGTTTACACGATTGTTCCAAAAATGTCATGGTACGCCTTACCGGTAAATAACGCCAATCCTGGCTGTTTCCATCCAGCGTGCGCGCGCCCCATATCAAAATTCCCTTACCATTAAAGAAACGGATTACATTAACCGATTTACCTGAAATGGCATCAACATTGAAAGGCGCCTGCTGTGTGTCAGAAATATAAATGGGAAGATACGCTGCTCCCACAATTGAGGTGTTGGCCGGGGCAACCCAAACGCCTTCCTGGTTATCAATAGTAGCCATTACACCAGCCATGGCACCGCTTGGAGGCAGTGTGTTGGCATCGGTCAACACATGTGTAATGATGTTCTGATACGTTTTGCTGGCATTGTACAAAGCATTGTTGTTTTGCGTTACCGTTAAATTGCTTGCCGGATTGGCAATATTGGCCAGTATGGCAGCAGTAGTCGGGTCAGGATTATCAGGTGGATTAAGAACTGCACCCAGTTGTTTTAAATCGCCCCCAAATAAATTGGTATAATCAATATCGGTTGTTTGCATGATTGTTGTACCAATGAACGGGTAATAGGCAGTACCATAATTTAACCCTATTGACCCGGTATTATTCCTGAACGCTTCAATATCGTTCATGTACAAAACCGGATCAGGATCATTACCACCAATAATATCAAATACACTTATAGCAGTTCCCATATTGGAGCACTGCAAAAGCATTTCCTCCATCAATGTACCGTTGTTTTCAACCGACAGCAATGTAGCTTCAGGACAAATATACATGGTAGGTTCAGGTTGATTTTGAAGCAAAGCCAATCCGCCCATTAAATCATTTAACTGAACATTGGGATTAATAAGCGGATCACCCGGATTCATGGGAGAACCGGCTGCTGCACCGTAACCGCCTACTGCAACAATGTACGCATCACCGCCACCGTTTTCATAAAACAAACGCACGCTGTTGTACAAATAATAAATAGTGCTGGGATCAGGTACAATTGAATAATAGGTTGAACCTATCATCATATAGTCGCCTGTTGTTGGTTTAGCTTTTTGCGCTACCAGGTAATATTCGGGACTGTATTGTTTAGCGGGACTTGCCGGAGGAGGCGGATCGGGCAGACAATAGATGGCCTGAAAATCGGCAAACGAAGTTATTTTTTGCGCCACGTTGTAGTACGATTTGCCTTCGTACATGGCTTGAGGCGTGTACCCGATAAAGGCCGGAACAGCCGTAGCAACCGGAACTACTGAATTCGGGAAAGCGTTTAATTCGTCAATATAGACGCCCGGTGTTTTAATGTTTGTTTGAAGCATGGTTTATCATATTTAAATTTATAGTTGACTATATATAAACATACATGGGCGAAAAAATCTGCCTGCTTTCGCCCTGGGTGGCAATTTGTATTCTTTTGGGGTCCGGAACGGGCAACCCTTTAAACAGGATTTTACCCGGATTTTTATTTACGGTCTGAACAAGATCAAAACGGTAAACCGATTTTTCACTTAGCGGAAGAAAAGTGCTGCCTGTAGTAAATAAAACCGCTTTTTCTCCATTGGGCGTAATTGCATTTACGGGACCGTCAAACTCAATTTCAGACTTGCTTTGAATTTGCAGATTTTGCGCATTTGTTATGCTTTTTGGCACAACATAATATTGCCATTGCGTATTACGCGCAGCCAGTGAAATGGAAAATACAGGAGTGGTTGTTGGTGTAATGAAATGCAACAAATCAACGAAAAACACCTTGAGCTTACCAACACCTGACATGCAGGACACCTCTGCAAGCCCGGGATTGAGTTCAATTGTTTGGCCGGTGTTTTTATTGCCGGCCATACTGGTTGAAAAATCAAGTTGCATAAGTTTGTCAACAGGCAGATCAGTATAATTATAGAAATTATCATCCTCAGACTCCAAATCAAAATCAAACGAAGATATGCCTGTAGATCGGGTAATTGCGTTCAGGTATATTGACAACGTTTTAACGTTGTTGCAATAAAAATCAAAACCGTTTGACAGATTATTTATTTTAAACGTATAGGTTTTTAATAATTCAAGTGTAGAAGCTGTTGGTTTGAACGCTAAACAGGTACAAGCCCCTTTTTGGAAATAGGAATGCGAAATGCGGACTCCGAATAATTTATTTATACCTGTAGGCTTCATGTATGGACCATATTGGCTGAAACAGATGTAACACTGGTTGAATAGCCTTCAGGTTCATTACCCTGAAGTGTTATTAACCTCATTTTATAGATTACCGATGGTTGATATTTTGCACCCATAGCCGTCCATAAACTATGCATTTGATGGTAGGTGAGTTTTTCAATATCAAATTCGAGTTTATTGGTGCCCGCAGGTATTTCACCGGAAGAACCTGAATCCAGGCATGGATTTACCTGGAAAAACAACATGCTTGCGCCCAGGAACTTCAGTGTTTCATGATAGTCTTCAAAATTTGCACTTACCAGCAAATCCAGGTTATAACGTTCACTTGGATTGGAATCGGCAAACAAACCATTTGAGTGTCTCTGGTTTTTATTATAAAATGGTTTTAGGGTTTCTTTTTCAATATTAATGAGCGACAATACAACCTTGTTTTGATTTTCGGACGGGGGCGATCCTGTGCTGTCAACTATATTATTTAATATGACAATGGACTCATCAAGGCCAAACCTGTTGCGAAGGAATTGATCCAGTATGCTTTGCGTAAATTGGAGAGCTTTGCCAATCATTTCATGTTAATTATTTATCAGGTTTTATTTTACCCGGAACAAAAACTGTTTGTAAACTTTGCCCGATAAAAGTATTGACAACCATTATTTAACCGTAAAAACACCCATGTACCTTTCGTATACAGACTACAGGTCGTTTTCAACTGGCGTAGACAAATCATAGACGGGCGATATTTGCAACGGGAACAGGTACAACATACCCGAACCGGATACGGCAATTGGAATGTAGAATAAATAAAAAGAGGATCAGGCCGTAAAGGCAACAGGCATACCTACCGATTTAATATAGGATGTAAGGTCCTGGTCTTTTGAAAGCGATAATTTCTTTTTTAAGCGATATTTATGGGTGCGTACGCTTTCCTGGTTTATGCCCAGTAGACTTCGAATATCATCATTGTCCATATTCATTTTTAAATAACAACAATACTTCAGGTCCTTTGAGCTCAGGCCCGGGTGCCTGCCCGCAAGTTGCGCCAGAAAACCCGGATCAATTTCTTCAAAATAAAGTTTGAAATCTTCCCAGAGTTTTTTATCAGTAACCGATGTTTTAATTGCGTTAACAATTGAAGTCAGTTCTGAGCGCAACGTATCTTCAACCCGCGGAAACAGGTCAGTAATACGTTCCTTTATACGCATAAGTATTTCCATTTTTTGATCAAGTTCCAGCACATACCTGCTCAGGTCACGGTTAGTAACAGTTTGATGCATCAGGGATGCAGGATTTACAAATGAATTGTGCTCCTGGGTGCCGGCATTACGAAGTAAAAAAATAGAATTTACCCTGGCGCAAAAATTTTCCTTTTGTTTGATATGGTCATATGGATAGCTAAACACAATACTGTTTTTTATGCAATAGGCTGTTTCGCTTTCAAAACGATCAATAAGACAAAGAGTTGGTATTTGGGTTTTTTGTGAAAATGCCGCCAGATTTTGAAGCGCTTGAAGGTTATTCCTGAAACACAAAATAATGAGATCGGCACCAATGGAACGCACAATGCTTAATAAATCAGAAGCCCTTGCGGCTGAAACCACTGTATGAGGTTCTGAAAAACCATTCTTTAAATTCGTAATAATGGGCGCCAGCATTGCTGCATCATCATATCCGATCGCTATGGTTTTTTTTTCGTTTTGCACTTACCAAATACAGTTTGCTGAATAAAACAATATAAGACCGCATACCGGTCAGCCAGCTACTGTATTCCTTAGGAAATACATAATAAGACTTAAAATTGTTTTATTGGTTTTCCTAAAAGTATTCAGTATTCCCGAATTTTGCCACCGTATTTCTACGGTAATTTTTGCGTATTTCTACCTAAACTTTAGGGGTGCAAAAAGATATAGCGGATCTAACGAAAGTTTAATGTGAACAGGGTTTACACAGGTTATAAACAACCTATCAACAGGAAATAAACCAAAAACAAAATGATGATAATGATAAACCAGGTGTGGTAACCTGTTCTTGATTATTCAATAAATACTTTTTATCGGTTTACCTCTATTTCAAATAAACTCAAATGGGTTCCTCCGTAATGGTCCGGTAATCCTTCAACATGTTTTAATTCCTGTTGTCCAATATATGCAAACCCGCAACTAACATAGTAGTTTCTTAAATTTTCGTTATTGCCCCACGTGTCCATTCGCACAAATTTTTTACCTTTTTCGCGCGCATGATTGAGGGCCCAGGATTTGACAACTTCCATCATGCGTTGGCCCTTGAATAAAGGATTGACCGTTATACGATGCAGGTAAATTGCCGGGTCATCATCTTTTTCAAGCCATATGACCGGGTCATTATACATAACCGTGAAAACACATAAAACCGAATTGCCTTCAATTATTTTCCATTGGCGTTCCTCTCGTACATCTGTTTCAACCATGGTGCGGTTAAACACGGGCCATAAATCATAACCTTTTTGTTTTTGATAAGCAATGGCGCTTTCGAATAAATCAAAAATCATGTCAAGGTCAGCCGGTATACAGTTAACAATTTCCATCATTACTTTTTCTCCAGTTCCACAAAATCCCCCCGCACGGGTAAAAAACAGTCAATTACTTTTACAGCCGTGAGCGCTTTTGCCGAATGCACAACGTTTGAAGCAATGAAAGCGGCCATACCCGGCTTAAGTACGGTTGTTTCACCGGCAATAGTGAATTCCATGTCTCCTTCAATAATGTGGGTCCACTGTTCATGCACGTGCTGGTGCTCTCCCACAATTGCACCTTTTTCAAGGGAAACATGGCCGAAAGTGATTTGATCTGAATGGAAAAATGCAGCATGAATTCCATCCCAAATCTGTATTTTTTTCTTTGCATTAAAATCAATAAAACGCATAAGGATAAAGTTATACTGCAAGATACACTTTTCCGGAAATATTTATACTTATTTGGCTTTTATATAATCCCTGATATTGAGAAATATACTTAGACCCAGGCTGGTAAAAAAAACAACTACGGTAACCACATCAACCAATTGTTCTGAAAAATTTATTCCCGTTAACTTAAGTATGAGAAAATGGTTATAGGAATAACTCATGTCATGATAACCGAGCTGCTCCCTGACCTGCCAATGCCAATCGGTACAAAAACAATAACCCCACCCATACCATATGCCCATAATAAACCATGAAAATGCCGTTGCCAGAAGCGTAAAGAGGTTCCATTTCCTGGTTCTTCGAAATAAGTACCCGAACGTATTGAATAGAATTAATCCCGTATGAAAAACAAAAAAGAAATAATTCAATAGTTCATAAAACATTAACAAAAATAAACAAAAGTACTTATAAACGAAAAACACATTCGTTGCGGAGAGTGGGAGAATCGAACTCCCGGGACTTACAGGTCCTACAGTTTTCAAGACTGCTTCCTCGACCAACCGGACACTCTCCGGGAATTAACAATTCAATATTGAATTTTTAAATTTTAAATTCGCTGGCGGAAGACAATGGAATCGAACCATCACCGCTGTTACACGGACTCCTTTAGCAGAGGAGCGCAACAAACCAATGTTTGCCTATCTTCCAACGCATTAAACTTTATACCTCAAACTGGTTTGGGTTTGAGGTTTGAGGTTGCGGAACCTCTAACACTACAGCTCCTGTTTTGCAAGCAGCGTAGCGCAGCAATTCACCATCGTCCACATAACCCGCCTGATCAAAAACGTTGTGCCGGAGTAACCCAACCTCAAACTTTAAATTATTTTTTCTTTCTAAAAATCACACCATAGTACCCTCTACCGGATTCGAACCGGTACTAACTGGTTTCTAAAACCAGCGCTTCTGCCCGTTGGGCTAAGGGGGTAAAACAAAAAAGCCTCCCGTACTCACGGAAGGCTTTCGCAATAACTAATACTAATTAAAGTTTAATCAATACAATAACTCCCGCAGTTCGCAAACAAACTGAGCAACGAGAGACTGGATAGATTAAAATTTGCTTTCATTTCAGTACAAATATACGCATAATCCTTTAGCTGGTTCAGTTTTGGATAAAAAAAATAACCGTGTAACCTAAAGTCACAATCCTGTAATAAAAATCAACCATACCCGGCCGAACTTTACCAGCCAAAATAAAAAAGCTATGAAAACATTGTATTACCTGTTACGAATTATGGCATTCAGTTCGGTTCTATACGCATGCGATGCCTGGGATCACAACAAAAATGAATTACAAGATGAACCCGAGGAAAAAGGGATAACCGTTGACCCGGATGCCGAGCGCTACAATGCCGGAGACGATACCACAGGGGCGGATACAAACGAATAGGAATTACCTGGTGTAGGTATATACCAATAAATAAGCAAAGGCCGTAACGGCTATAACCGCATGCGCCAATGCCAGCCAAACCGGCAATACCTTGCCTCCTAAATCACGCAACAACAAAACAATTCCCGCAAGGGCCGCGATCCCAAAAAGAATAATGACCTGTGTGAGGTCGGCACCGGTTTTCATCATATGAAAAATAAGCAGCACCAGGCCGCTTACCACCAAAACGCCATGTGTAAACACAAAAAATTTGGGTGTTTCCCTACGCTGGATAACAAAAGTGATTAAATAGATGCCAACTAATGCACCAACGGCAAACAAAATTATGGCGGCAGTTATCATGTTCATAGCTTTCCGATATACCGCAAACCTAGCCGGCAAAATTATAATTGATGCATAATTTCGGTAAACCGGGAAAAAAATTGGCTGGATGGCAATCGTTAATTGTTAATCGTTAACAGGCAGAACTGGCTAAGACCTAACTATATTCCCACACCTTCACTTCTAATGCCTGATAACAAATGCTATTGCTAAAATAAGAAAAGCCCATTGAGGACATCAAATTGCCTGCTCATAAAAAAAGGAGAACTTCATTTGCAATACAGGCCCTGAGCCTTGGTTGGCTCAAGCATTAAACGCTTATAGATAGACGATGCCTCAATGGTTTTTTGCTTATTAAAATGTAAGGAAGGAAAATTTAATATCTGAACCTTTTGGAGACATTTCTTTAAAAACGCGCACTTTAAAGGTTATATCGTAATTGCAGCTAAAATGTATTTTACTTACCTGAACCCCTTTTTGATAAATAGGGAGTTTGGAAAATTCAACCGTAATGACTGGCGAATCTTCCGTTTTCTCAAGCACGATTTCCCGTATTACGGGATCACTTTTTTGAGATTCGGTTCGAATATGAATACTGTTTGTTTTTAAATAGGGACTGCCCGATATTTCGCATTCCAATTTAAGTGTTTCAAACGTATACTCACTATCTAACTCAATTACGGCCGGCTTTTTTTCACGTAAATGCAGGTTGCCCTGCCCCACCACATGCTTTTCCATCAACATTAAACTATTAACTAGGTTTTTTAATCGTCTTGGTTGTATAACAAATTATTTTAGCGTTACCCCTATGTAAACAAAAAACATTCCCAATTTCTTTCGCTTAAAATCAAGACATTTTGGTTTGATATAATTCTCAAAATTGGAAAAACGCGACCGTTATTGCATCTAATAAACCGAAAAACGGTCGTATTAATTATCATACGGTTATTTTTTATAGCAATATTTCTAGTAAACAGCAACATATGATTATTCCTGCCATTTTGAGAGTATTTTTTTCAGAAAGGGAAATAAAGTTGCCTTGCATGTATAAAAAAAAACTACTTTTAATTGGAATCTTACTATGTGTTGATGAGTGCCAGTTTGCAAAACAATTCAATGAATAACCCGCATGTAAGCGATGATGATGATGATGCTTCCTTTATCATTACGCTTGATGCCACTGGGGCGGTTACTGCCTGGGGCGAAGAAGCCGAACTCTTCAGGTATAAAAGCCATGAAATTTTAGGCCAAAACTTCAGTATTTTCTACCTGCCCGAAGATCGTCAGCGCGGACTTCCGCAACAATTGCTTGAACATGCTTTTGCAAACGGGTCCGCAACGTTTAAAGGACTGCTGCTTCGTAAGAATGGCAGTTCGTTTATTGGCAACATCATCATTACCGCTCAGTACAATGACAAAAAAAAGGTCATCAGTTATACTAGCCGCGTAACCAAATTGTAGAACATCAGCTGCCCGTTTTTACAAATCGTTTTTTTTAATCAGCTAAAGCATTTTGATTTTTAACGCGGCACCCTGCTTTCTACACACC
>DASPJQ010000382.1:0-2808 GCA_035628535.1 Flavobacteriales bacterium
TCATACTTTAAGGCCAACGAAGTTTTTACCCACAACTGGGAATTGGTAAAAACAAATTATAAAGAGACCGACAGCATTTACATGGTTACCGCAAACGCAGTTTCGCAGTTTTATACCATAACGGGCGATTATGAAAAATCGGAACCGTTTTTTACTGCCAGCCTGGCCATGACCGAAAAACAATTCGGTAAAGTGAGCCAGTACTATTTTAACGTACTGGAGCAAACTCTGCAGTTTTACAAGTTGGCAAAATGGAACGATAAAATTGAGAAAACATATCTTGATATTTTGTACGTATTCGGAAAATCAAATGGAGAAGACAACAAGGATTATTATACCCTGTGCGATGCCGTGTCGCAGTTTTACATTGAAGCCGGCTGGTATGACAAAGCACAGAAACTGTATGAGAAATTGTTGACGCTGGCTGAAAAATTATATGGAAAAAAATCGGCCGATTATGCTACAGCACTCAACAACATTGCCGTTACTCTTGAAAAGCAGGGCAAATACAAAGAAGCTGAAAAATTATACCTTCAATCAATTGATCTTAAAGCCAGCGTTTACAAAAAAGAGAGTGATTTTTATGCGCTTTCACTCTTGAATTTATCGGTCCTTTACTATTACATGGGTCAATATGAGAAGGCTGACAAAAAAGCGAAAGAGTCGCTTGCTATCTATGCATCGGTTTACGGAAAAGAAGGTTTTGAATACGCCCGCGCGCTTTCAAATGCCGCAGGTATGTTTTCTTCTTCTGAAAACAATCAAAAGGCTGTGCAAATGTTTGAAGAAGCCATTTCTATTTTCAAAAAACTGAATAAGACAGAAACACCTGAATACGTTACCGCGCTTGATAACCTTGCGCGCATGCACGTTGATTTAAATGAATATACGAAAGCTGAAAAGGAATTCAGTGAAGAAATAGCTGCGCGTGAAAAATTGCAGGGGAAGGACCATGTGGATGTTGGCAGTGCCTTGTTCAACTTTGCCATTTTTGAATCAAAGCGCGGGCGTTATGATGACGCTGAAAAAATGCTTGACCGTGCGTTTGAAATACAGATAAAAGTATTAGGCAACAACCATGTTGACTGTGCCAAAATCAAACAAAGCCTGGCCGATGTGTATGCCGCAACGGGCCGTTATACCAAAGCTGAGCTTGCCTACGATGAATGCGCAAGCATATTCCATAAAACCATTGGCAAGCTGCATCCCGAATACGCTATTTATTTAGGTAACCGCGGGCTTTTTTATTTTAAAAAGGGCGATTATGAAAATGCCGAAAAATGCCTGAACCAGGCCCTACGCATCCACTACGACACATACGGTAAAGAAGCCGAAGAAAACATTCCGCTTTTTACCAACATGGGCCTTGTTGCATTGGCTAAACACAATTATAAAGAAGCCGAAAAATTGTTTACCTGGTGTGCCGGCAAAACAAAATCAGTTTATGGTGAAAAACACCCTGACTATGCTATTTCCTTAAACAGCCTTGCAAATTTGTATTATGAATTGGGTAATTATCCCAAATCACAGGAATTATACGAGAAGGCGCTGGCGTTGCGCAAGGAAATTTATGGCGATAAACATCAGGAATATGCCACCTCACTCAACAACCTTGGAACAGTGTTCCTGGCCAGGGCCTATGCAAGCAAGGACAACGAGGAACGGAATGATTTGTCGCTTACAGCCATTGTACAATTTAAAAAGGCCCTGAACATTGACAGCGCCATTTATGGGAATGAAAACATTGAAATTACCGGTAACCTCAACAACCTTGCCGAAACCTATCGCCTGCGAAGCGAACCTGAAAAGGCCGAAGAATTATATAAACGCTGTATTGCCATTGAACAAAAAATGCTTGGCCAATCAAACCCTCAAACAGCTGTAACACTTCACAACCTTGGCCTGATGTATATGGGAAAGGCTGATTATGCCCGTGCCGAAACACACCTGGGGCAATCAATTGCTATGTTTGATAAAGAATTTGGAAATGGAAGCCCCAATAGCATTGATGCCAATACGAGTTTAGCCTATTTATACGACTTGCAAGGGAATGATACAAGGGCCGAAACCCAGTACAATTATGCGCTTTCGCTAAGGCAACAACAGTTGCAGCGCAATTTTACATTTCTTTCAGAAGAAGAAAAAGAACGTTTTGTTGCCTCAGTTGCATTGGCGCAAAACCAGTTTAATGCCTTTGCCTTAAAAGTCAAAGACAAAAATAAATCCATTACCGGAAAAGTATACGCGGCTGAAGTAAAAAACAAAGGAGCGCTGCTTCGTTCATCAACCCGTATGAAAAATGCTGTATTGAATAGTGGCGATGCTGCGCTGATTGATACGTATAATGCCTGGAGCGATGTGAAACAACAATTGGCCGTGTTGTATTCAACACCGGTTGAAAGCCGCATAAACGATGCCGCAGAACTGGAAAGCAAAGCGAATGAACTGGAAAAACAACTCGTGGAAAAATCTTCGGAAATACGTACGGCCATTGCTGAAACAAACATAACCTACACGGATGTAAAAAATAAATTATCCCCCACACAGGCCGCTATTGAGTTCATTCGTTTTACCAAAGAGAATACCACGGGTGAAGAGGTGTATTGCGCATTGTTAGTACTGAAGGACCGCGAATTCCCGGAAATGATTGAATTGTGTACCGCGTCACAACTTAATTTGGTACTGGGTAATCACGCGGGAAATAACGTAACGTATGTAAGCGCCTTGTACGATCCGAAAGGGAAACTGTATGAAACGGTTTGGGCGCCTTTTGAAAAACATCTTGCAGGGATCAACGAGGTTTTTTAT
>DASPJQ010000383.1:0-3869 GCA_035628535.1 Flavobacteriales bacterium
AGCCATCATCGTAACTTTGGCGTAAAATTTGGTATATCCTATTAAAACCGTTGAAATGAAAAATTTAACTCCTTACGCTTCCGGTAAACTTTTGCTTCTGGGTACTTGTTTGCTTAACCTCACCGCCTGTAAAATGTATACCGATGTGCAGGTGCAAAAACCTGTTGATATTGCTGCCGAGGATTTACGCGATGTGCGCCAGGTGCTTATTGTTAACCGTACTGCAGTTCCAAAGGAAAGCAAAACCGAAAATGTATTTGAAGGTATTTTTACCGGTGAAACCGTAGCGGGCGACAAGAATGCAGCGCGCGAGTGCATACGCGGTGTACAGGAAAGTTTGGCAAAGGCATTAAATTATTCGGGTAATTCAGTGGTCCCGGTTGTTTATTACGGTGGCACTACCGGAAATGTGCCACAACCGCTGGCATGGACTACGGTTGATTCATTGTGCACGGCCCACAAAGCCGATATACTTGTTGTACTGGAATATTTTGATTCCGATGCCGGAATAAGTCAAACCATAAATGGACGTGTTTCTCCCGGTTATGCCACCAATACCAACAGCGTTACGGTTAAAACCGTTTGGCGCGTATATAAGCCCATAACGCGTACCATTATTGATGATTTTACGGGTAGCAGCACCAAAGCAGCAAGCTGGCGTTCGCCTTATTTTGTGGCAAACCGTGCTGACCGTTACAACACCACCATGCATGCGGGCTACTGGACCGGTGTTGACTATGGTTTTCGTATTTCGGAACAATGGGTGCTTGAAGCAAGGCGTTATTGGAAAACTGGCAATAAATCAATGCGGTATGCGGCAAAACTTGCGCGTTTTGGTCAATGGGACGATGCCACTGTCATCTGGCAGGAGCAAGCCAACAGCATGGTGCCAAAAGTACGGGCACGCGCTTTGCATAACATGGCCGTTTATGCTGAACGCAAAGGCGATTTGAACGCGGCCCTCAATTACGCACAAACTTCATTTGGTATAAAACATTACCACGATACGGGGTTCCTGCTAAGTTCGGTTGACAGGCAATTGCGTGACAGGCCAAGGTTGCTGACCGATGGGGTAAAGTAAATTTTTTGGGCTGCTGTTTCCAGCAAAAAAGTATTTCCGGGGAAGGCATTCTTTTTGACTCGGGCCTTTCTGCTTCTATGCCCCGGCAGAATGTACAAAAACATTGCGCTGTGCTTGCAAAGCGACCCATAAATTAATTTTCCGTTTATTTTCCTCTCCCCCACATTTTAAAAAAAAACATTATAATAGTATTTGTTAAAATTACCATTAAATAAATGTTTTGTAAGCGAACAGGTACGCGTATACAATTTTGCCAATGGCGTGTTAAAACAAACCGTTCCTCATTTTTCGTCTGGTGTCTCACGTTTGGTAATGAATAAAATGTCCGTTTTTGTGCATTGTATGCGTGGAAGGCTATATTTCCGTACAAAATGTTACCGTCTTGTGTTATTTATTTAAAAAGCTTAATTTTGTATAAATCTTTTATCGCATGAAGAAAAACTACTTACTCCTCGCGGGCTTTTGCATGTTGATTGGTGCAGGTGCAAATGCCCAGCAAATGCTGAATGTTCCGGCAATGCACAATGCAGCCGAACATATAAACCACAAACCTCATTTGCCACAAAACAGGGCGGTTATTTCTGATTGGTACAATTCAGGAAATACCATGTACAACCTGGGTGGCACGGTGGCTTATTACCGTAATTTTTTGTTTCCCGACTCAACGGTGCAGGTTGAATTCAGCACCGGTATGGGCTATGTATGGAAACATTCGCTGGGCCATATTCTGGACCCTACATCAACCATGTTTGATGCTGGGGGACAAACTTCGGTGGGTACGTCCAACCCTTATACGGTTGACTCCATTGCCATCCCTTACCGTTACTGGAGGCCGCAAACAACCAACCCCGATACGTTGGTTATTCAGATTTATTCTAACCCTGACATAACTTTTGTACCGAATCCAGGCTGGTCAAGCGGTGCTTCGTATGCAACGGTTGATTACGATACCGCTACGCGTATGGGAGCTAGTCCATCGCAAACCATAACGTATTTGCTTACCTCGGCCGATGAAATTAGCGCTACGCAAGGGTTGCTGCAATTCCCACTGGGCATTGCTGTGCCGCCAGGCGAAAAAATTGGTGTAACCGTAACGTATTTTCCCGGTAACCCTTACAGTGTTGGTGACACCATTGATACCTATACCAGTTTTGCTGTAACCAATCAAATAAATGCTTTTGTGTTTTATGATTACAGTGACCAGGACATGGTTCCTGAACCCACGTATTACAACAATGAGTTGAATGCTACTACGGATGTGCGTTACAACATCAGCACCAATGGCTGGAACGGTAATTATATTCCGGGTACAGCCTGGCTGGGAGGTTTTTACCATGGTGATATTTATTTTAAACTTACCTGGGATCCCGCTATAACAACAGGTATTACCCAGCAACCTGCCTTTACCGGTTTAAAAGTGTATCCGAACCCGGCAGCCAATATGATCAACCTGCGCAATGCAACGCCATTGGTTAAGGTAAATGTGCTTGATGTAACCGGTAAAACAGTATTGAGTATGGATGGAAGCAACATTACCACCTTGGATTTATCAGCGCTTACAAGCGGTCATTATGTATTGCGTTTAACCGCGCAGGACGGTTCGGTTGCCAATGCGCAAATTGTGAAAGAATAGGTTTTAACCTGGAAATTGAAAAAGGAGGGGAATGGGAAACTGTTCCCCTTTTTATTTGAAGTTTAAAAAGTTAAAATTTTAATAACCTTGCCCTACCCTTCAAAAGCTGTTCGGTATGTGGTTCCCGGCCTCAAACCTCAAACTTGAAACCTTTCCCTATCTTTGTTCCTATGCGAAATATTCCTATCTTAGCCGTTATACTCCTCATGGGCCTTTTTCAGTCATCGTTTTTCAGCGGAAAAAAAACTACGTATACGTTTGGATTTTATAACGTAGAAAACCTGTTTGACACCATTCGCAACACCAATATCCATGATGAGGATTTTACACCGCAGGGCAAAAACCACTGGGACAGTAAAAAATACCAGATCAAACTTGACAACCTTTCGCGGGTAATATTGGGGCTTGGTTACGGCAACGCACCCGTTATTGTGGGCATGGCCGAAATTGAAAACAGGCAGGTGCTTGAAGACCTCATTCGCACCAAAAACCTGAAAGGGAAAAAATATTCAGTCATTCATCACAATAGCAAAGACGAGCGGGGAATTGACGTGGCGGCCATTTACCGTACTGACGTTATGAAGGACGTGAAATACGAATACCTTGAAGTGGAGTTGCCTGAAAAGGACGATTTCACCAGGGAAATACTTTATGTAAAAGCAAACGTATTGGGTAAATATGCGGTGAATATTTTTTATAACCATTGGCCATCGCGCAGGGAGGGTGAGGCCCAGTCAGAACCTAAGCGCATTGCTGTAGCAAATGTATTAAAACAAAAAATTGCCGGTATCAAAAAAGCCGATGCCAGTGCTGTGATTTTTGTGATGGGTGACTTTAACGATGAGCCCGATAATAAAAGCATAGCTGAAGTGCTGGGCGCAGGAAAACCAACTGATAAAACGAAGCAGCTTGTAAACCTTTCATACGAAAAATTTGAGAAAAACGAGGGTACGCATGCATTTAGAGGTGACTGGAACATGCTTGACCAGGTCATGGTGAGCCGCAATTTTTATGAAAAAACCACCGGACTAACGCTTTCACAAAAGGAAACATCAATTTTTAAGGAAGACTATGTGTTGTTCAGGCATAAGGACGGGACCATCACACCAAACAAATCCTACAGTGGTTCGCAGTTTCATAAAAACGGGTATTCTG
>DASPJQ010000384.1:0-2595 GCA_035628535.1 Flavobacteriales bacterium
AATAATGGCGCGCCATCCATCGGTTCCAAATTTTATTTTTGTCATAGCGGACAAATATATCAATTGTCCCTAAAAAGTATAGTAAATAATTGAAACTGTTTTCAATTTCGGGCCAGCAGTTTTGCCACGTATTTACCCACCACGTCAAACTCAATATTGACCTGTGTGCCAACCTTAATGGACGAAAAATTAGTGTGCTCAAATGTATACGGTATGATGCAAACCGAGAACGTGTTTTGCACCGAATCAACTACGGTAAGGCTTGTGCCGTTAACCGTAATTGACCCTTTTTCAATGGTCACATTCGGGTCCTGCTTATCGTATGAAAACCAAAATTTCCATGAACCGTCAAGGTCGTCTATTTGATCACAGGTTGCAACGGTATCAACGTGTCCCTGTACAATGTGCCCGTCTAACCGGCCGTTCATCTGCAAACAACGCTCCAGGTTTACTTTTGTGCCCTGTTTCCACTGCCCCAATTCGGTTTTTGAAAGCGTTTCGGCAATGGCTACTACCTTATGCGTATTGACACCGGATTCAACAACTGTGAGACAAACTCCATTGTGCGCAATGCTTTGATCAACGCTAAGTTCTTTGCTGATGGGCGATGAAATTGTGATAATAAGATTGGTTTGATAGGGTTTAACCTCTTCAACAGTGCCTAAGCACTCAATAATACCTGTGAACATTTTCCCTTCTACTTGTTTACCGGTTTATTGTCATAAATCAGATGCACAAATCCGTGCAACATAACGGGCTCTATACCCACCAAACGAATGGTATTGACCTTGCACACGTAATAATACACGCCTTCAACCAGTAGCTTATTGTCGGTTGTGTAACCGTCCCACTTAATGTCCGGATCGGTTGTTTCAAATACCAGGTTACCCCAGCGGTTGTAAATGCGAAGTTCAATGTCCTTGATGAACTTATACGGGAACGGCACAAACAAGTCATTCACGTTATCACCGTTAGGGGTAAACACGTTAGGCAACCAGTAATACGGGCAATTATCAATGCACACCACATTGGACGAGTCACTTTCATTCCCATACTGGGCCGAGTCAATTGCTGTTACATAATAACAACCTGCTATGGAACCATTGTTGTTGTGATAAAAAACCGTGTCGGAATTTACCGTAACCTGCGCAATGAGTGAATACGCACTGTTGTCAGTCTCGGCATAATAAATATTGTATGACATCACATCATCGGCACATGTACTGTTCGGATTGTTCCAGGTAAGGGTATTCATCACCGTTTCGCAATCGCCAAGAATTTCAAGTGTAGGTGGGCAAGGGGCTGTCATGTCAAGCGGTGTTGCACAGGCTTCCTGGCTCCAGTTGATTAAAGGTGTGGGAATTTCAGGTGCCGTATAGGAGCCTATGCTTTTAATACGGTAACAATAATTTACTCCATTAAGCAAACCTGTATCAGTATAAGTGGTTAATGAAGTGGTGTCAATCATGGTCCAGGTACCCGATCCCGTTGGTGTTTCACGGTAAATTTCATAAATGGTATTTGTCCAAGGCACATTCACGTTCCATGATAACCCCATTTGGTTGTCGTTAGGTGTCAGGGTCAAAAATACCGAACTGGCATTGGTTGACTGACCTACAAATGTAACTTCCGAGGTAGGTGAAATATGCCAGAGTTTTACCATGTATGTATATTGGGTTGACGCGGTATTTAATCCGGTATCAAAATACACATCTGTCAAGCTTGGAAGGCTTGATGAAATTATACTGGTAAAAATCAAGGTTGGCGTACCGTTCACGCGATACAATTCGTAATAAAAATTACCCGAATTATACGGGTCAACAGTCGTGTCCAACTCGTACGGATAAAACCATTCAACCGTATCGGTACCAACGGTTGCATCAGTCACATCAATGCTAACACGGGTCATAATCGGGAACTCGGCCTGCAATTGGTCGCAGGCAGGATCTGACGGACAACTGACAGAACCATCGTTGTAATACAATACAACCACATAACAATACTGTTGACCTACGGCAAGGTTCGGGGAATTATCAATAAATTCCGAAGCGTTTACGCCCAACACCGTTCCTACCAACGTATATCCCAGGTCGGTTGCAGTTGAACCATCGCAACAGGAATTGGTATTAACAATCGGGGAATTGCTCCGGTATATTTTATAGCCCGTAGCGCCTGTACAACCTGAATTGGGTATCCAGTTCACCACAATGGTATTGCCCACATTATTGGCTGTTACACCCGTAACCTGTGGTGGTATTACCCGAATCAGGAATGATTCATAATCGGAAAGTGGTATCTGCACGGGGCCTGTATTGCCCTGGTCATCGTCATCAACCGAAATTGTAATGAGGTAATCAGTATTGGAAACATCATCGCATGAGGTTGCCCAATTGAACGTGCCGGTAAGGTTGTTGCCACTGCCATTACCCGGCACGGTAAACGTTGCCGAGTCGGCAAAAGGAGTACCTGAAGCGTTCATGGTAAGGTTATCCAGCGGGTCGGGATCAGTTGCCGTAACGGTAAGGGTGAGCGTGGTGCCTGCCACAATGCAGGTATCAAGCACCTCGCTTAAGGTTGGTGCATTGTTTTCACATT
>DASPJQ010000385.1:0-2298 GCA_035628535.1 Flavobacteriales bacterium
TGGAACAACCAAAAACAAAAGAAATTAATGAGCGTTGGCGTGCGCGTATCGCCTGCACCGTTCAGGGCTTGTGTCATTACCATGGCTACACCGTAAAATAAAAATCCTGATCCCAATACACGCAACGCAGTTGTACCGTAATTGACCACGCTTTGTTTTTCGGCAAAAACACGAATAATGGGCTCGGCACAAAAAATAAACAGCAACATGACAAATGCCATGAACATAACATTGTATTTTGTAATCATAAACACGCTTTTTACAGCGCGGTCAACCTGTTTTGCACCCAGGTTTTGCCCAACCAATGTTGCAGCAGCATTGCTGAGACCCCATGCCGGTAAAATAAAAAATATCACGCAACGTATGGCCGCCTGGTAACCGGCCGATGCATCGGTGCCACCTGTGTCGGCTATGAGTTTTGTCAGCACAATCCAGCTTCCGCTTTGAATGATGAATTGGAATGTGGCGGGCCACGCAACACTTATGATGGAACGCGCCAATGTTTTTTCAAGTTTGAAATATGCTCTTTTAAATTTCAGCAAACGTTTGCCATTGAACAAATGGTAACATTGGTACAACACACCGGTACCGCGCCCGATAACAGTTGCAAAGGCTGCGCCTTTAAGGCCGAAGAAATACACGAATATCGGGCAAAGTATAATGTTAATGCCGCTGGCCAGCCATAAACTTTTCATAGCAATGGCGGCATCGCCCGCACCGCGAAAAATCCCGTTAATGAGGAAAAGAAGCATGATAACAATGCTTCCGCCAAGCATAATGCGGGTAAAAATGGCCCCATCGCGCACCACAACCGGGCTTCCGCCCATGGCGTGTAAAATTTGCGGTGCAAAAATAAATCCGGCCAAACTGAGCGCAACCGTAGCAATGAGTGAAATGGTTAAAGCCTGCGCGCCTGCTTTTGCCGCTTCTTCCATGTTTTTTTCTCCTGTTCTGCGTGCAACAAGGGCGGTTGCTGCAGTACTCAATCCAATGGCAACCGAGTATACAATTGTAATGACCGATTCGGTAAGACCTACCGTGGCCATGGCGTTTTCACCCAAACGGCTTACAAAAAGCATATCAACAATGGCAAAAACGCTTTCAAGACTTAATTCAAGAATCATGGGAATGGCCAGGAGCACCACCGCCCGGGGAATACTGCCCGTGGTAAAATCCCGCTCACCGCCCTTAAGTGATTCCCCAAGTATCCTGAAAAATTTTCCTGCTTTTGACATGGGGAGCGAAAGTAAGTATTTTTCGGTTATGGCAATAACCGCGTTTTCCTGATTCTTTTTACCCGACAAGAAGTTTTTTAAACGCGCTTCTGGATTGCTATCATTATGTGCTGCCAGGCATAGCTTAACCTCAATGAAAAAATCCCCGCGGAAAAAAATTCCATCGGGGATTCCCAAACTACTAAGAGATGAAAAACAGTTGTTGGTGTGGGGTATACTACTTAATTACTTGTATGCGGTTTTGTTTCAGTTCCACCCCCGGGACGGTTAGGGCATAAAATCCGCTTTCCAGGTCCTGTGTTGAAATCATGACAAGGCTGGCTGTGGTTAACTGCGTTTGTTTAACTGCTTTTCCGCTGGCATCAACCAGGTGCAAAACTCCTGTTACCGGTTTTTCAAACTGTACTGTAAAATTGGTGTTGGCCGGGTTGGGATAAATAATGTTCTTGTTTTGCTCCAAAACAATTTCCTGTGTGTTAAGTGTCATATCAATGGTGTTTAAGGTTGTGTTTGTCACTACCGCGGGATTGTAATCAAAATAAATATGGGCTGTATTTTCAATGGTTGTGCCGTGCGGGAGACCGCTTTTTGCTTTAACGCGGTAAGTGACCCAACCGTGTGATAACGGTTCATTGGCAACACTGTCAATTAAATGAATGGAGGGGAAATCAAAACGCACAATGTTTCCGCTGGTAAAAACAGGGTTCATGGTATGACTGCTCCCTGTAATTTGAAACGTGCTCATGTCAAGGTCGGCATCAACGGTATCCATCACATAAATATTAATTGCTTCCGATGTTCCGCAATTCTGGAAATTGATCAGGTAATTGAATTCCGTACCGGGAGCAACATTTCCTGTGGTGCCAATTCCTGCAGGCATTACTTCCTTGTTATTTGGGTCATACGGACCGCCAATTAACAAACATGTATATTCGGCATTGTTTGTACTAACCGGATCGGTGCCGGTACCGCTTATTGCAAGATCAAAACAGGTGGTTGACATAACAACTGCTGATGTTGATGTGGCCGTTATAAATGAAATATTGGCACCTGTCCCAGAACT
>DASPJQ010000386.1:0-2340 GCA_035628535.1 Flavobacteriales bacterium
GGCGCACACCGTCTTCATAATAATCCTGTAAAATGTATTTAAAGCTTTCAATGGAAGTTGTTTTTGACAAATCGGGTTCGCTTAATGAAGCGGCATATTCTGTTATGACTTTTTTGCTCAGGGTTTTCAGGTCCCATGTTGAAATATCATCGTTTTTGAATTCAACCGTGGTAGAGCGGTTGTAGAATTTCCAGCGGTTACGCTGGTAATAACCATAATAAACCTGCGCAGTTACGCTATGAATAATTTGCTTGAGCGGGTGTTTGGCCCCAGCCGATATTTTTTCCAATTCGGCAATGGATAAAACATAGTCTTCTTCTTTAATATACGAAGCGAATTTCATTTTATGCATCACGGCCTTTACAACCTGTGTAGGTATATTTTGGGCCGAAGCGTCTTTTAAAATTTTGTCGCATAAATCAAGGGCCGAAGCGTAAAGGCCTTTGCCCTGGAGCGAGTCAACCCGTTTCCACAGTTTTTCAAAGTCCTTGTCGGAGTACGCGGGTCTTACCAGCGTATTAGGGTCGTATTTTTTAAATTTTGAAAGGCTTGTTTTTTGGCTGAAGGCAAATGCAAAACCGGCAATGAGTATGAACAACAGGCCGAAAAAGAGATTTGAACGGGAGCGCATAGACTTTAAGGGTTTATATAAATGTAGTTAATACTGACGTGACATATAATACTGACTAAAAAAAATCTCACTAATATGTCAGTCAGCATTATACAAGTGTTTTATGGGTTTAAAAAATAAAATCAGTTAGTATAATTTTTAATGCTGTACACCGTATGATAAATTTTGTTCACGGGTTCTTAAAACAGGATTGAGCACCGAACGTTAATTTTATTTAAAACATGCATGCAACAAAACCGTAAAACCGTTGCATGATGCGGATTATGCGCTTTTTCGGGGACTGGCTGCAGTGCAACTGAAAAGCACCAAAGCTACCACAAGTAGTAGTATGCCGTACGTTAGTGTTTTATAATGCCAAAGCCAGGCGCGGGCAAAACCCATAAACAGTTCAAGGTTTATAATGACAACGGCCAGCAGGAAAACAATTTTTGCTGCGTTAATGCCTATGCCAGCACGTTTCTCGAGCATATAGGCGTATGTACAATATGCAAGGGCCGGTAAAGCCAGTAAAAACCCATATACCTGTTGATGCGGGAATATCAGCGGGGTTATTAAAAGAATGTAACTTATTTCCCTGAACAACTGCAGGCGGTCATTAACGGTAACGAAAGGTTTTGTAGCCAGCACACGCAATGTATACGCAACAAAAATCAACCGGGCCCCATTAATAATCCATGAAATGGTTTGCGTATCAAGGTTGGCAATGTTGCGTTTTGCGTCAAGGTCCCAATGGGTTCCATGCCCTTCTGATAACAACGCTGCAAAAAACTGGTGAGGCTGTGAAAACCGGTTTCATCAAGGTCAAGTACATGAATGGCATTGGTGGGGTTAATGGACTTAAACCACTCTTCGTGTAAAAAAACGTTGTAATGAAAACCGATAAACAGTATGGGCAGGTACAAAAAAATAACGGTCCACACCAGGACATACAATGTTGCCATGTACTGTTTGCGGTAAAGCAGGTACGGTAAAATTACAACAGGCATGATTTTTACGTTAATTGCAAAAGCCAGCACAGCAGCACCCGGTATGGGCCTTTTTTTGACCTGGAGCTGGTAAAGGCATTCAAAAACGGCCCATAGCAGGAACACGCTCATTTGCACAAGGTGAAAGCAGCTGAACAATAAAAAAAATGAAACGGCAAAAACAGTAAACTGGTAAATGTATTGTTGGCGTTGTGAAAACCCGGTGTAGTCGATATACATTTTTTCAAGCAGTACCCAAAACCGGAGCAGGAAAACCAGGTTGAACAATTTCCAGATTGATACAGCAACAATATCAGGAAAGGCATTCAGAAACGATAGCAGGGTAGCAAATAACGGGCTATAAAAATATTTGAAACCGTTGGCGTTTGACAAATAGATGTTTTTACCAGCAGCCAGGTTTTTTCCGGCTTCCATAAAAACTTCAAAATCACCAAAGCGAAAGGGCTCAACCGCCAACGTTATACTACCGAACACCAATGTGAACAGGGCGGGAACAAAGTATTTTTTATAGTTGCTGGTCAATTATTTTGCCTCTTCTTTTTTATCGCGTACAATAAAAAACCCACCGTTATCCATTTGCATAAGGCCGTGATCGTACCAGAACTGGTAATATTTACCGGTTTTACTGGTAAAACTATGGGTAAAATAGGTAAAGTTAAATCCTTTTTGGACCAGCTTATCCTTACTTATTTTGTCTTTACCGTCATCCAGCAATATACTTAA
>DASPJQ010000387.1:0-1586 GCA_035628535.1 Flavobacteriales bacterium
TTGAATGGGTTTCTTTTGGTTGCCCACGCATAAATTTTGTACATTCAAAAGGCAAATATGTTCAAATCAATTGTGATAACAGGCATTGAAAGAACCGCTAACACGGGTTTTTGCGTCAGGCGGGTTGACAGTATTGCGCTCCGAAGCCCGCAAACGCAAAGCCCAAAACCGTTGGCGTTCATTGTAAAACCACACCATAAACAGCAAAACGCACCGCAGGCAAAGTCATAATAAATGAACTATCACTATCAAAAAGTAAATCCGCTATTATCCGAATACATTCGAACGGTATTGATATTGGAGGACGCACCTGAAAACAATAGAAACAAATTGCCATTGTTTACCAACGGTACGCCTGCTTTACTGTGCCGGACCCAAACAACCCCCGAAGGAATTGAGACCATTTCACAGCTCACGTTATACGGCACGTCTGCTCCAACAGCGAGTTGGGACATCACTAAAAATGAAACACTTATTGCCTATTTTTTCAAGCCCTTTTCAATGCCTTGCCTGTTCAATATTTCAGCAAGCGAACTGGTGAATAAAAAAGTAGCATTTTCGACCTGGAATGCTCATAAAACCAATGCTTTGAAAACACAACTGGCGTATTCAAAAAGTTTCGCAGAAAAGATAAACGCCCTGGATAACCTGTTGCTCGGGCAGTTGGAATTACAAAGAAAGGAATGCGAAATTATCAGTCGGGCAACAGACGCAATACTTCTTCATTCGGGGAAGGAAATATTGACTGAATTGTTGAATGATTTAAACCTGACTGAAAGAACTTTTCAGCGAATATTTAAAAAATTTGTTGGCATCACGCCTACGCAATACAGGCGTATATGCCAGTTTAAAGATTCGTTTGAGAAACTGAAAAGCGGAGCGTTTGAGAAAATGACAGATGTAGCATACCAAACAGGCTTTGCCGACCAGAGCCATTTTATCCGTTCGTTCAAAGAGCATTCGCAAACAACGCCAGGGGATTATGTAAAATCGGGACTCCGGAAGAAATAAGTTGTCGGTTTTGTTCTATTTTCTGCAGCTTCGGGATTGTACCTTTGCCAAAAAAATATATATATGAACAGAAAAGAAAAAATTACACCCTGCCTTTGGTTCAACGGTAATGCAGAAGAAGCGGCTGATTTGTATTGCTCAGTTTTCCCCGATGCGAAAATCATGGCACGTTCGCCCTTTGTAATTGAGATCAATGTCTCAGGACAGCGTATAACGCTTTTGGATGGCGGTCCTAAATACAAACCCAATCCGTCTATTTCCTTCTATTATATCTGTGAAACAGAGAAAGAGTTGAATGGTATCTGGACGTGGTTTGCCAAAGAAGGCCAGGTGCTGATGCCATTGGATAAATATCCCTGGGGTGAAAAATATGGATGGATAAGCGACAGGTATGGCGTATCGTGGCAGATTGCCTTGGGCAAAGTTGCTGACGTAGGACAAAAAATCACACCCTGCCTTATGTTCACCGGCAGGCAATGCGGACGGGCAGAAGAAGCCCTGACTTTTTATACAACTGTTTTTAAACCCTCCGGTACCGATGGTATTCTTTACGATGAGCAAGACAAAAAAATAGT
>DASPJQ010000388.1:0-1501 GCA_035628535.1 Flavobacteriales bacterium
GAACTATTCCACGCAAACAAAAGATGGTCTTTACAATTTTAAGATCGGCAAAGGCACTATCCTGGCTACGCAAAAGAAAGTCACCCTGCAAAACTTATCCTTTGCTTCACCGCTCAGTCGCGAGCAATTTGTGAAGCAGCAAAAGTTGGCAAAGGAAATGTACAACGTTCAACTATCATCTGTTACGTTAAACAACATTGACTGGTGCACGCTGATGAATGGCGAAGAAGTTGTAGCAGAAAATGTTGCGGCAAGTGATGGCAAACTTTCTATTTACCTTGATCGCACCCTGCCGCCAAGGTCAAAAATGGGCAACTTTCCCAACCAGCTCGTTGCCAAGTTGCCAATGCAGATGGCAATTAAAAAGCTTGCGTTTGCAAACCTTGACTTAGCCTACACGGAGTACAACCCGTTGTCAAAACAGACAGGTACTGTCTACGTAGATAATATTTCCCTAACAGCTTCCAATGTTTCCAACAGCACAAAAGTCCCGATGACGATTGATGGAAAGGGTATGTTCATGCACAGCATTCCAATCCAGGCCTCATTCAGGTTTAACATGGCTGCCGCAAAATCCGGTGCATTTACAGCCAATGTCTCTGTGAGGTCATTTGAGGGCGATCTGCTCAATGCATTCACCGTGCCGCTTGGCATGATGAAAATTGAAAAAGGCACAGTAACGGGACTTGAAACAGCGATGAGTGGGAACGAGTTAAAGGCCGCCGGCAATGTTTTGCTACAATACCAGGATCTGAAAATTGCATTGATGGAAAAAGACCAAGGGGAGAAACAACTGGATAAAAAAAGTGTTACATCGTTTCTTGCAAACCTGTTGGTAGTTAAGAACGATCATCCGAAAAAAGGCAAGGCTCCGGAAAGGCAGACCGCAAGCTTTCAGCGTGATCCCAATGGCGGTTTTTTTATGCTGGTATGGAAAACAATGCTGGTTGGTGCGTTAAAAACCATCGGTGCACCGGAAAAACTGGCATATAAAAAGCAGGCAGCAAAAAAATAGCGAAACATACTTCGCCGCCGTGTAGCGATTTATTTTCGCAGTAATCTTAAAACATGAAGTCAGCGCAAGTTTTAGCATTAAGCAGTTCCCGTGTAGGCGATGGCGCTTACCTTGAAAAAGCGGTTGCGGTAGTAAAAGATTTTTTAGGTGAGAAGAAACACCGCATTGGCTTTGTGCCTTTCGCTTCCGTCGATAGTTACGAGCTATATGCAGAAAAGGTAAGCGAAGCATTTACCTCTTTGCCATACACCATTCAAATGATTGATCATAGCAATGCGAAAGAGATAATTGAAGCATCAGATGTGATTATGGTAGGCGGTGGCAACACGTTTAAGTTGCTTCATGACCTTTATGCGGCCGACATTGTTTCACTGATCAAAGAAAAGGTAGAGAGCGGCACACCTTACATTGGCTGGAGTGCAGGATCAAACCTTACAGGACCAACCATTTGTACCACCAACGACATGCCCATCATTGAACCAAAAA
>DASPJQ010000389.1:0-4186 GCA_035628535.1 Flavobacteriales bacterium
TAGCCATACAACTAAAAATAACCAACCCTGTAAAAATTTTACAGGGTTGGTTGACTTTTATTGGATGGTGGCCACAATGGGTGCCGAACGCACCTGGCTGCCGTAGCAGGTCCCCTGGATGTCTTTAATTGTAATGGTTGAGCCTGATTGCAATGTCCGCAATGTTTGTTGATCGGCTGCGCTAATATAGGGACCTGAACAGTGCAGGGTCCTTTCATTGCCGCGCACATTGATTACAATATTGTAACTTCTCACGACAAATGGAGCCGAAATCAATGCGCTTTCATCGTACGCTAACCGCAACCCTACAGGAAGCGCTCCAATTAGCTGCTGCCTTGTTATGCGTGAATCGGTTGAAGTAATGCTGCCGAAATACGTGGTGGGCCTTGGCACGGCACGCACCCTGAAATCCTGTGTACCTACAATTTTTCCTTTTGCAAACACACTAAGTTTTACCTTGCGGCCCATTTGGTTGGCAGGGGCTTTGACCAGGTATCCGTCACCGTCTTTTGTAATGATCAAACCATCACCTTTCAGCGTAATATCATTGCTCGCATAACCCGAAGCTGTGGCCTTGATTTTATTGGGATATCCTACAAATAAAACATTTAACTCAGTGGCTGAAACCGTGGCCAGTGGTTGTCCGACCTCGTATGTAAATGTCCATGGTTTCCATTTGAGCTCACCGTGTTCTTTCACGGCAATTGTACCAAATATATTTTTGATGCCGGGTGTATTGGCCCGCAACGTAATCGTGCCTTTTGTTTCGGTTGATGTTTTCATTTCAGGGTCGTTTTCGGCATATTGTACGCGGCACACATCGTTGGAGTCGTATGCGGCAATCATCACACGCAAAGGCATGGTATCGCCCACATTCAAATATCCCTTTGGGGCAAAAGCAACGGGCTCAATTTTATTGATGGGCATAATGATGTCATCAATTTTTCCTACCAGGTGATCAAGCGCCAGCGATTCGGCATTTTTTACATCGCTGCGTAACGAAGTCAAAATAGCTGCAGCAGCCACTACCGGTGCATGGTCAAACAAAGCCCCCTGCCACGAAGTGGTTTCATCGTATTCGGTCAGGTTTAAGGGATAACTGAGTGTGCGGAATACCCGTGAAACAACAGCGGTATCTTCAGGATTCACCGTTTTCATGGCGTTGGCCAGCATTTTTTTTGCCGATTTGTTTTTGGGATCGTAATTTTTTAAGGATGCCGGATCAAATTTATACACCGTGTTGCCTTTTGTATACCCTGCAAGAGTAACGCAAATTTTGTTGCGTAACTTTTGCAGCCTGTTGCGTATGTCCTGTCCCCGTTGTATTGGCGCTGTAGGGTCGCCTCCAACGAAAAGACGCGTAGCTGCATCGTAATCGTCTTTTGCCTGCACATTCATCAGGTTTTTGAGCTTTTTAGCGCCAGTGCGTTTGTCAACCGTCAGCCATTCTGAGGTACTGCCTTCAGTTTCTTTTAAAAGCGAATTTGTTTCACCCAATAAATAATCAATTTCCGTTGAAACCGATTTACGGATAATGTTGGCTTTTTCGTCCCATTGCTCTGCTACTGTACGCGTATTTTTAACGGCCATGGCCATTTTAAAGCGTTCATAATCCTGGTTGATTTTTGATTGAAGGACGATGTTTGCGTCCTCCATTTTATCATTGAGGCGTATGAATGCATTTACAATCTCTTTTGAAACGTTTAATGCAAGCAAAGCCGTTAACACCAGGTACATCATACCGATCATACGCTGGCGTGGTGTTTCTTTATTCCCTGCCATAAGATTAATTTTACGATTAATACATTAAAACAGGAGCTCCCTTTTCAAACCAGTTATAATGGAAAAATGTCAAACCATGAAAAAAGTAACAGGCTCTTACCAGAAATTATTTTTTATGACGATCAGGAACATTTGAAGCAGGGTGTTCCATAACCCTGGATTCAGCTATGATATAACTTGCGAACCTGCGTTTCCAAAAAAAATCGTCAAATGAATACCGCTGCACATCACATTTAAAGCTGAAATAATATGGTTTAAGCAATGGTTCAAGCTGCGGGTAGTAAATCCACAGCAGGTTGGTGAATTTATTTAAAGAATCACCCGAAGTATTTTTCACCAGCGGGCTTATTCCAACAATTTTTACATCCATTACCGAACGTACCCGGTCAAAATACCAGTCTTCCATTAATTCCAGGCCAACAACATGTGCCGCGTCTACCGAATCAACAATGCTAAAAGGGGCCGCCATGGGTGAGGCAAATGGCTTTTTTTTATCCAGTGCACGGTAGGCCAGTAACGTGTCGGGCGATTTCAGAAGATTTAATTGTATTATTTCCCAAAGTGATTTGTTATAAGCCGAAGAATAAAAAAACGGTTGATTGATTTTTTCACGGCTATCAATAACCCTCCATACACGTTTACTCCATAGTATATCGTCATTATTTACCAAGGTGCACGAGTCGGGCTTAAGGTAATCGGTATAGGTGCGGTTACAGGATACCCTGCGGCTTTCGGCTGTTGCCTTAACCTGTCTTATAATTGTTTTATTGTTTGAAGGATTACCATTGGCATCCATGCTTGTTGGTTTTTTTGGCTCACACATCGCACACGTGTGGTTTTTACCTCCTTCAATGCCTGCCAATACACATTGTGCGTGAATGTGTGTGCAACACACAATTAATGCGAAATAAGCCAGGATTTTTATGTACATATACCTATAACGGGGTCTGAACCATATGTTACAGGGTAATGAAACTTCGGGGCAAAAAAAAGGGGGAGGCTTTCGCCCTCCCCGCTTATATTAAATTTGAATTTTAAAATCTTGAATTTTACAGGTCCCACATATCGTGTTCGATCTCCATCATTTCTTTCTTGATGCGTTCCGATTCAAGCAGGGCATCAACCCCATCTACGTAATCGGTAATAACCCTGTCAAAAACGTTGGATTCTTTGATCACAATACTGTTGAACATGCGTTTCCAGAATAAGTCATCAAATGACATGCGCTGGGCATCGTTTTTACGGTTATAAACAAAGTAGTTTTGGATGATGTAACGCAGTTCGGGGTAATAGATCCAGAATAAACGTTTTGTTCCGCGCACCTTTCCTGTATTGCGGTCAATGTCATAAATAATTGGAGCAATTCCTATGATGCGAACATCCATTACCGAACGTTGTTTGTCAAAAAACCAGTCTTCCTTTAATTCCCAGCCAACAATGTCCTCAGGCGAAATACATTCAGCAGCAGCCTTGGCCGAAGCTGAATCGTAAACGATTAAGGTAGCCATTCCGGTAGGGTCTTTTGGATCGGGAATGGTAGAGTCGGCACCGGTTACCTTTGAAATGAATGGAAGCGGAGTTGGCGTAACGCAAAAACGCTCATTCAATAAATCGGTATACTTGTTTAACGGAAGCGTTGAAGGATTAAACTTTAACGGGTATTTGAATAAAAGACCATCTGTTTCATTCAGGTTGTCGGGGTTATAATCATAATACATGGTTAATGACCCCGGTTCTTCGTACAGGTGGTGTTTAATGATGCTGAACAACGATTGCCTGTCCGATAAATCAGTTAATGGATAAAAGAGGGGTTGATTGATTTTCTCGTGGTTTTCAATACGCCTGTGAATGCGTTTTTCCCACATCACATCGGCCTCACGCAAATAGGTGTAGGAAATAACCTTTTTTGTAGGGATATGTTCCTTTATATACAACCCATCGAGTACGTCCTGAGCGTTTACACTACCCGTGCTGCCGGCAACCATTACCAGACCTAAAGCACATACATTCAACAACTTCCTCATAATTATTAGTTTAATTTATCTGTCATCAACATTTTTATAACTCAATTCCCAACATTTGGTTACAAATCCTTCTTCACTCTTTTCTATTGCACCGTACAGGCAATGGGGGCTACCCTTACCGATGCTCCGGTGTTTGACCTGCACACAATTGACTTAATTACAAATGAACCGCCAGGGCCAATTTGGTTAAGCACGCTGGCAGCAGAACCAATGTTAGCTCCCGAAATCGGAATTTTCTTGCTGTTTCCTTTGATGGTAACCTCAACTTCGTATGAAGTGATGTTAAATGAAATTTTGGTCAAAGGAATTGAAGCATCGTAACGTGCGCTAATCCTGCCTGTAGCAATAGCCTGCAGAAGTTCCTGTTTTTTACAGTTTGA
>DASPJQ010000390.1:0-14516 GCA_035628535.1 Flavobacteriales bacterium
CAGGTCTTCGGTTTTCAATGCGTCATAGTCTTCAAGCGCAACCGGTTTTCCAAGCATTGTGTCAACTCCATACAAACTGGCATTAAACTGTTGCCGTGCTATATAATCCACCTTTTGGGTGTTGACCCTGAAACGTTCGCGGCCTGAGTTCAATTGTATGGCAAACTCCCTTTCGCTGAACAATGGAACAGTTGCTATTTCATGCACAACAGGCAACAGGTTTAACAAGCTATGCCGTGTGCAACCGAGCACCAGAGTATGGTTGTGCATGTCACTCTCAACCTGGAAACTTGCCCCGTAAAAATCAATGGTTGAAGCAATTTTTTTGGCATCGTATGATTTGGTGCCTTCACTCATCATTTGAGCCGTAAACGAGGCCTGTAACGGTTTTTGCTGGTTAAGTTGCCCTCCCGAGAAAACCAATTCCAATTGTACAACCTTACAACCGGGCGAATTGAATGCATAAATAATAGTACCGTTTGCGGCCCTGATTTTTACAGGGTGCAGTAAAACAGGTTGTGATAATTTATTGTTTGCAGGGGCAAGTGTGCGGTCAATCATTGGGCGGCATAATAAACGGTTGAACAATTGGTTTGTTTCAGTACGTTGCATGCGCTTTCTTTTACCTGCAAAGGCGTAACCGATTTGTATTTATCAAGTTCTGCTTCGTACAATTTTGCGTCACCCAGTAATTCGTAATAACATAAATTCATGGCTTTGTTGAGCACATTCATGTCATCAAATAATTTATGTGTCATCCATTTATTTTTAACTTTTTCAAGTTCCTCTTCGGGCAAAGCAACCGACCGTACACCTTCCAGCACTTCTTCTATGGCGTTATCGGCTTTTTCAAAGGAAATATTTTTGTTCAGCTTACCTGATACAATCAACAGTCCCTCGTCCAGGTCACCTGTAATATAAGCGTTAATTTCACTGAACAGTTTTTGCTCCTTAATCAATTGCTGGTTCAGCCGGCTTGATTTTCCCCTTGAAAGAACATCCGTAATTAAATCGGTTGAATAAAAATCAGGCGCATTGCGTTTACTCATATGCCACGCCTTGTAAATGGCATTGGCCGGAACTTTACTGCCGGTTTCCAGCAGGCGGCTTTCAGTTTGCTTCGGTTCTGGCGGTAAATTGCGTGGTTTTATTTTTCTTGACGGGATTTCACCAAACCATTTTTCAACCAGGGGTTCAATTTCCTGAATGGAAACGTTACCGGCCACGCACAAAATAGCATTGTTGGGTGCGTAATGACTATAAAAGAAATTTTTTACATCATCCATACTGGCATGTTCAATGTGGGAAATCTCTTTTCCAATAGTGGCCCATTGATACGGATGTACCTTGTAGGCCAGCGGGCGTAGTTTTAACCATACATCGCCATAGGGTTGATTAAGGTACCGCTGTTTGAATTCTTCAATTACCACATTGCGCTGTACTTCCAGGCTTTTTGGCGAAAAGGCCAATTCAAGCATACGGTCACTGTCAAGCCAAAAGGCCGTTTCCAGGTTTTCCCTGGGTATGGTTATATAATAATTGGTAATATCATTGTTGGTAAAAGCATTGCTGGTACCACCACGTTCCTGCAAAGGTTTGTCAAAATCCGGGACGTTTTTTGAGCCTCCGAACATCAGGTGTTCAAACAAATGGGCAAACCCGGTTTTGTTCGGGTCCTCATCCCGGGCGCCAACATTGTACATGAGGTTAAACGCAATAATAGGTGTTGTTTTATCGGTATGAATAATTACTTTCAAACCGTTGGGAAGCGCGTATTTGTTGTATTGAATCATTGTGGGTCTTTTGTTTGGTGTTTTATGCGTAACTTACAGTTCGCTAAGCCTTCTTTTTTCTTTTAAAAACTCTTCCCATATTTCCTTTACAATTTCACCTGCAGGTTTAATTTCCCTGATAAGTGCGCTTACCTGGCCAATTTCCAGCTCGCCCTCAACCAGGTCACCTTCAAACATGCCTTTTTTGGCACGTCCTTTTCCCAATAGCGACTCAAGCTCCGGTTTGCCGGCACAGGCCGAATAAGCCTGCTCAACTTTCCTGAAAAAATCATTTTTGATAAGCCGCACGGGCGTTAGTTCCTTCAGCGTTAGCTGCGTGTCACCTTCGCCAGCGTTTATAACGGTATGTTTGAAATTGGCGTGCGCGCTTGACTCGGGCGAGGCCACAAAACGGCTCCCGATTTGTACACCGTCAGCACCCAGGGCCATGGCGGCAAGCATTTGTTTTCCTGTGGCAATACCACCTGCAGCTATTACCGGAATGTTAACATGTTGTATGACGTTTGGAATGAGGCAAAACGTGGTAGTTTCCTCGCGTCCGTTGTGTCCGCCCGCTTCAAAGCCTTCGGCAACCACGGCATCAACCCCGGCTTCCTGCGCCTTCATGGCAAATTTTGCGCTGGAAACAACGTGCACCACGGTAATGCCTGCCTCTTTCAACCGTGCCGTATGTGTTTTTGGGTTTCCGGCCGATGTGAAAACAATGGGCACTTTTTCTTCCAGTATGGTTTGTAAGTGCTTGTCAATATCAGGGTATAACATGGGCAGGTTGACCCCAAAGGGGTGTTGGGTGGCTTTTTTACACTTTTGAACATGTTCGCGCAATACTTCAGGGTACATGGAGCCCGAACCTATTATACCAAGACCACCCGCATTACTAACAGCCGAAGCAAGCTTGTAACCGCTGCACCAAATCATTCCTGCCTGAATTATAGGGTATTCTATTTTAAAAAGATCCGTAATACGGTTGTTCATTGCCAGGAATTGTTAATAGCTAAAGTTCGAAAACTTACGTATTCATCCACCAAAATAAGTGCTTCAACCACTAAAAATTATTAACGGTCAAAACCGGGCAAAAACCGCCCGATTTTCTGGATAATTAATTATCTTTGCAACAACCAAATTTGTGAACTTATGAAAAAAGTATTTCTCGCCTGTTTAGCCCTGGTTATAGTGGTTGGCAATAGTGAGGCCCAGCGCAAGAAAGTGCGGTATGCTTTTGATTATGGTTTCGGGTTGGGGGCTTCAAATTACCTCGGAGAAATGGGCGGAAAAGAGAAGACACGCAGGGATTTTGTTGCAGATATGAAATTGTCAGAAACACGGTGGGCCGTTAACGGCTTTGCCCGTTATAAGTTCAACAATTTTGTTGCAGGGCATGTGGGACTTACCTATTTACGCATAGAAGGCGATGATAAGTTATCAACAAACCGTGGTCGCAGGGGACGTAATCTCAATTTCCGTAATGATATGCTTGAACTCGCAACCAGAGCCGATGTATATATTTATGGTTCCAACGATGTGGGCGCAAGAGGTACTTATCGCCTTGATTTCAAATCCTACCTTTTTGCGGGCATTGCCGGTGTATTACACGGCCCAAAAACAACCTACGATGGCGGTTGGGTAAAACTTCGTCCTTTAATGACCGAGAATGTAAAATATTCAAAAGTAACAATGGCAGTGCCATTGGGTCTTGGGTTCTATTTTACCAAAAAACGCAAGTACCGCTTTGGGTTTGAAATGGGTTGGAGGGTTACATTTACCGACTACCTGGACGATTGCAGCACCGTTTACCAGGATTGGTCAGGATCTGGCAACCAAATGCTTATAGATCTTTCAAACCGCAGGCCGGAACTTGATCCGGATGACACATCGGTACCTACTGAGGCCAATTATCAACCCGGTGACAAGCGTGGTGACCCAAGCCATAACGATACCTATTTTTACACATTGGTGACTTACAGTTATGTGCTTCGTGGCCGTAATACCTTTTACACCCAAAACTATAACTGGTTGTTCGGTAAAAAAGGAAAGCATCGCCTTGTTCGTGTAAAATTCTGATCCAGGCCCTTGGGTCATATTCAAATTTTACTTATCTTTTCCCAGCGTTTTAGCGATTTAGTGCTAACCTAAAAACCACCGCTATGAAAAAGATTCTACCTCTGGCTGTTATTTTATTTTTCGTGTTGGTATACCAGGCCAATGCGCAGAAAAAACGTAACCGGTATGCCTTTGATTACGGTTTTGGGTTAGGCGCCAGCAACTATTTGGGCGAAATGGGTGGTAAAGAAAAAGCCAGGCGTGATTTTGTAGCCGACATGAAACTTTCACAAACCCGTTGGGCCATGAACGGTTTTGCCAGGTATAAATTCAACGACTATTTTGCATTGAATGCAGGCCTTTCCTATTTAAGGATTGAGGGTGACGATAAACTTTCAACGAACCGGGGCCGTAAAGGCCGAAACCTTAATTTCAGGAACGATATGCTTGAATTTACAGCGCGTGGCGAGTTGTATGTTTATAGCGCCAGTGACATTGGTAAAAACAGTTTTCAGCGGTTGGATTTTCAGTCGTATTTATTTGCAGGCCTCGGAGGCGTGTTGCATGCACCAAAAACAACGTACAAGGGCGAGTGGGTATACCTGCGACCGCTTATGACCGAAGGCCAGGCCTATTCAAAAATTGCCACTACCATTCCCATCGGTTACGGGTTTTATTTTACTAAAAAACGCAAGTACCGCTTTGGGTTTGAAATGGGTTGGAGGGTTACATTTACCGATTACCTTGACGATTGCAGCACAGTGTATGTTGATCAAAGTTCAACGGGCAATCAAATGGTTATTGATCTTTCAAACCGCAGGCCGGAACTAATGGTCAATGGAAGCGTTCCAAACGATATTTATTACAAACCGGGTGAAAAAAGGGGCGATCCAAGCCATAACGATACTTATTTTACCGCCCTCATTACATATAGCTATGTACTGCGCAGCAAAAGCACGCTGTACAGGCAATATGAATACCTGTGGGGTGGCCGCAACGGCAGGGGACGTATTGTTCCGCAAATCAAATTCTGAGTTTACCGCACTGTTTTATTAACAAGTTATTGGTACGGGCAATTGACCTTGAAGCGGCTCGTGAATTTTATGTAGGTTTGAGGCCTGAATTGGTTTGCGACCAAATTAAAATTTCAAAAGCGTGGCATTATTTTACCAGGACAATTTCAAACTGGGTATACTGGGAGGAGGGCAATTGGGACGCATGTTATTGCAGGAAACTGTAGACTTGAATGTAACCACGGCCTGCCTTGATCCCGATGCCCATGCGCCTTGTAAAAACCTGGCCGGTGAATTCGTAAAAGGCAGCCTGAATGACTACCAAACCGTTTATGATTTCGGTTTGGATAAAAGCATATTGACAATTGAAATTGAAAACGTGAACATTGATGCCTTAACTGATCTTGAAGCGCGCGGGGTTAAGGTTTTTCCACAGCCCAGGGTCCTTAAAATCATCAAGGATAAAGGACTTCAAAAACAATTTTACCAGGAGCATCACATACCAACAGCAGAATTTGTCCTGGTTGAAAACAAAGCATCCATAACAGCGTACACAGGTAACTTTCCTTACATGCAAAAGCTACGCATTGGCGGTTATGATGGTAAAGGTGTGTATAGGCTTAAAAGTGAAACTGATTTGCCGGGCGCCTTTGATGCACCCAGCGTGCTTGAAAAATTTGTGGATTTTGAACGTGAAATTGCGGTAATTGTGGCCCGCAATCCAAGGGGAGAAACAGCCGTGTTTCCCGTGGTTGACATGGATTTTAACAGGCAGGCCAACTTGGTCGAGTATCTTTTTTCACCATCGGAAATAGATGAAAAACTGCAACAGGAGGCACAAAAAATTGCCCTTACAATTATAGAAAAACTTGAAATGGCAGGAGTACTGGCCGTTGAAATGTTCGTGACAAAAAATGGCCAGATACTTGTGAATGAAATAGCGCCCCGCCCGCACAACAGCGGTCATCATACCATTGAGGCCAATAAAACATCGCAATACGGTCAACATTTACGTGCAATATTGGACCTGCCGTTGGGCAGTACCGAAATGATTTACCCTTCGGTTATGGTCAACCTCCTTGGCGAACCTGGTTTTGAGGGACAGGCCGTTTACGAAAAACTGGAGGAAGTGGTTAAAATGCCAGGTACCTATGTGCATTTGTACGGAAAAAAAATCACAAAACCGTTTCGCAAAATGGGACACGTTACCATAGTAAGCCAAAACCTTGACCAGGCCAAACACCAGGCCAAACAGGTTAAACAATTATTAAAAGTGAAAGCATGATGAGCGCACAGGTTAGCATAGTAATGGGTAGTCAAAGTGATTTACCCGTAATGGAAAAATCTGCAGAAGTCCTTAAACAGTTAGGAATCCCATTTGAGTTGGACATTGTGTCGGCCCACCGTACGCCCGAAAAAATGGTTGATTTTGCCAAAAATGCGCATACCCGTGGCATTAAGGTTGTTATTGCCGGGGCAGGTGGGGCCGCCCATTTACCGGGTATGATTGCTTCATTGACCCCGTTGCCGGTAATTGGGGTACCTGTTAAATCGTCCAATTCGGTTGACGGCTGGGACAGCATACTTTCCATCCTTCAAATGCCCGGTGGTGTGCCTGTGGCAACGGTGGCCTTAAACGGGGCGCAAAATGCCGGGATACTTGCAGCACAGGTAATTGCCTGTTCAAATCCCGAATTACTGGCCCGCATCATACGCTTTAAGGAATCCCTTAAGGAAAAAGTAAACGAAATGTCGGCCAATACCCGGTACAAGGGTTAAATAAATAGGTTGGGCAACCGGAATATTTTCTATTTTAGCAATGCTTAAAACCAAATTAACTGTTCTCAAAATCGACATCATTTTTGATTATGAATAAAAACTACATTTTGACCATGACAGTTGCAGCCGTTATTGGTTTGCAGGCCTGCGGTGGTGGTGACAAAGAAGAAATACAGGATAAGGACACTGTAACTGCCCAGCCGGTTGATACCACCATGCTGGAAGAAGAGTTTTTGGCAGTATTGCCTTCACCCGTTGCCGTAGCTGAAATTTTTGCCAATGCCGGTATTGATTATAAATCTGATTTACCCAATAGCCTTGCTAACCTTTCACGTTATTCAACCAGTTCAAAAAAGGCCTTGAACTTTGGGGTTTATACCAGCGACCTTGCTTTTTGCATTGTGAGCGATAAAAACAAAGAAGCCAGCGCTTATCTTAAGGGAATAAGAACGCTTGGCAATGAAATTGGTCTTACGCAGATATTTGATAACGAATCGTTATTGGTGCGTTTTGACAATAACCTCACCAACCAGGACTCCTTAACCGACCTCATGGTTGAAATCAAATCGCGCATTGATGATTACCATGAGCAGAATGGCGAGTCGGAAAAGAACTTTATTTATTTCTCGGGAGCGTGGATTGAAGGGATGTACCTGGGCGCTGTAAGTTCTGACAAGAATGAAAAAGCAGGTAAAGCCATGTCGGCCCAGTTCTATATGTTGGAAGACATACTTAAAGGACTTAAGCGCGTTCAAAAAGAGTCAAGTGATTATGATGAACTCATAACAAAACTGGAAGACCTTAAAAACACGTATAAAGGCCTTGAAAGCGTAAAAGCGGCTCAGCCTGAGGCTATGTATGATGTCATGCTCAAGGCCGATGAGGTTAAAACCCTTGCTGGCAAAATAATTGAAATACGTAGTGAAATCATTAAAGTATAACCATTACAGGGTATGAAAATGAACATAAAATATATGTTATTGGCCGTTGCATTGGTTGCGTGCGTAAGCATTGCATTCAAACAACACGACAGGAAAAAAGAAGGAGAGCCTTCATTAATGGTGAGCAAAGCAGCCGAGTATAAAGCAAAAAGCCGTGAAAAAATAAAGCCGTACCGGTATGATGGCTCAAAAATTTCGTATTTCAACTACATGACCTTTGAGCAGAAAAAATCAATTGAGGTATTGCTTTTCAATGGCATTGATTATAAATTCTGTTTCAATACGGATGGTGTTCCCAAGTCAATTGACATTGAAATTTATGACCGTGACGAATTAAAAGTTGAAGCGGACAGGGATAAACGCATACTGCTTTACGAGGCCAAAGGCGTTATGCAGAAAGACGTGCTGGTTACCTCGGCTGAAATGTTAAAAGCACTCCAGGCAAAAAAACCGGGAACATCGCTTAAAAAAATTTTTATTGAGTATATAGTTCCAATTGGCGACAAGGCCGTTTCGCCACCTCCTACAAACGAAGGCAAAAAATCAAAAGATGCACCGGTAACCAACCCGCAGGAGCAGGGTATTGTGGTAGTAAGCTACGGGTATAAAAACATTTAATGCGTTGTAAAATTATAAGACCCTGGCACAACAGCCGGGGTTTTTTATTTCGGTATGAATTCATTTGATATACGCCTGGCAACCGTTGCAGATGTTGGCGCCTTGACCAGCATAAGCCGTGAAACCTTTGCCGAGGCGTATGGTGACAGAAATAAGCGCGAAGACATTGATTACTTCAACAACCGGGGTTTCAACCGTGAAAATATAGCCGGTGAAATAAATAATACCGAATTAATTATTTATGTAAACGGTAGCCATAAGGAACTGTACGGTTATGTTGTACTCAAAGCCTCTACTAATTATGGTCTTGAAAACGCGTTGGAAATAAAACGCATTTACGTACGTAAAATATGTTACGGAAACGGACTGGGAAACGCACTTATGCAGGCGGCCATAAGACATGCCGGCCGCAATGGTTTTTCGGTACTTGCACTGGCCGTTTGGAAAGAAAACCACAGGGCTATTTTGTTTTATAAAAAACAGGGATTTGCCGTGCATACCGAAACAACGTTTGACTGGGGTACCGGTAAAGTGGATGATGATTGGGTGATGGTGAAAGAAGTACAAAGTACACAGTATAAAGCATAAAGCTGAAAAACACCAGAAAAAGGCTCTGGGCGACCCCGGGTTCGTAATTGCGCACACCAAAATACTATATACTTTATACTGTGTACTTTGTACTATGTACTATGTACAATGTACTTTGTACAATGTACTTTGTACTATGTACTTTGTACTGATTGCTAAAACCAGTTCCGAAGTAAAAAATTTCCCTATATTCGTCACGCAAAAAGCAAGTAATCATGTCAAATAATGTAAAACATCCGAAAGGACTTTATGTGCTCTTTTTTACCGAAATGTGGGAACGTTTTGGTTATTATTTAATGCTGGGAATTTTCTCGTTATACATGCTGGACAGTGTTGAAAGTGGTGGAATGGGTTTTGATAAATCAACCAAATCGGATATTTATGGAACTTACCTTGGGCTCGTTTACCTTACTCCATTTATTGGTGGTTTAATTGCGGACAGGATTCTTGGGTACCGTAAGTCGATCATTATTGGCGGCATACTTATGGCGTTGGGTTATTTTGGGTTATCCATAACCGGTAATTTGCCAATATTCTACCTATCGCTTCTTTTTATCATTCTTGGAAATGGTTTTTTTAAACCAAATATATCAGTACTTGTTGGTAATTTATACAATAATGATGAACTCAAACACAAGAAAGATGCCGGATACAATATATTCTATATGGGAATTAATATTGGTTCATTTTTCTGTAACATTGTTGCGGCAGTTCTTTATATTGTTTATGGTTGGTGGGCGGCTTTTTTGGCTGCCGGTGTGGGTATGACAATCGGCATCATTATTTTTATGAGGGGAACAAAGCACATAAGGCATGTAGATGTAATTAAGCCGGCTCCTGCGGGATCAATGCCAATTTGGAAAGTTCTTTCGTATGTATTACTTCCTGCGTTTGCTTTCGGAATTCTCGGATATTTTTTGATGGGCGTGAATCCTGACAACGAAGTGGGTAAAGGTAATATTTTCGGTTCAGATTCAAATGACGCGTTTTTGTTTGGCTGTATACCGGTTGTGGTTTTTTACGTATTGCTTTTAATGAAATCACCTGCCGAAGAAAAACGGCCGGTAGGTGCACTACTTGCCGTATTTTTTGCGGTAATTGTTTTTTGGGCTGTGTTTCATCAGAATGGGGATGCTCTTACTACATGGGCTGAAGAATATTCAGATAAAGAATATCCTGCTTCGGTTGCCGGGGTGGCTGATAAAATGAAACTTGTTTTTCATGCAAAGTATGATGAAACGACTACAATGACGGATGTTGAATTCAAAGAATTTCTTGCACCGCTTGAAGCAAAACAAAAAGAATTAAAGAAAACAAATCCGCTGAAAGCAAAGGAAGTGAGCAAGGAAATTGATAATTATACCAAATCACGGGCATATTATAAAAACCTGCCCAAAGAACGCTGGCCAAAAAAGGGAGAAAGTCTTCCTTTGGCAACTGCTAATCTTTACCAGTCGATTAACCCTGCCTGGGTGGTTTTACTTACTCCGTTAATTGTTGGTTTGTTTGCATTTTTACGTAGGAAAGGTAGGGAGCCAAGCACACCTACTAAAATTGCATTCGGGTTGCTTATTACAGGCTTGTCGGCATTGGTAATGGTGGCAGCAGCTAATGGAACAAACCTGGACAAAGAGAAAGCATCAACCTGGTGGCTGATTGGTTCCTACGGGGTCATTACCATTGGAGAGTTGTTTCTTTCGCCAATGGGCCTATCGCTGGTGTCCAAACTCTCGCCTACGCGCATTACAGCATTAATGATGGGGGGATGGTTTCTTTCAACTTCAATTGGGAATAAACTTGCCGGCATTATGTCAAGCTGGTGGGAACAATACGATATTAAAAGCAAAGGCGATTTCTTTTGGATGAATTTCTATTGTTGCCTTGGAGCATTTTTACTCATGGCTGTCATGTTGAAGTGGTTGATTGGTGTGATGAAAGAAAAAGGCGTGAATTAATTCACATAAAAATAAATTGGAAAGCCGGTCGCAAGCCGGCTTTTTGCTTTGATATCCAATGGTTTGTATTCCTGCAATTTTCCTTAACTTTAACCGTTTTGAACATAACCTTAAACCTTTTCCAATGGCAGTAATTGATCAGGATACTTCAAATGAAATAACCCTTGAAAGCATTCAAAATTTCGAAGGTAAATACCCCAAACAACTTTGGTACCTCTTCCTGGCCGAGATGTGGGAGCGGTTTTCGTTCTATGGCATGCGTGGAATGCTCACAGTGTTCATGGTTGAGCAACTGCTTATGAAAAAAGACGAAGCAAATTTAAAATACGGTGCCATACAGGCATTTGTTTATACCATGGCTTTTGTGGGAGGTTTGTTTGCCGATAAAATACTTGGATTCCGGAAATCTATTTTTTGGGGTGGTTTATTGATGATTGCCGGAAGTTTTACACTCGCATTTTCCCCAGACACATTATTCTATATCGGAATAAGTTTTACTATTGTTGGAACCGGTTTTTTCAAGCCAAACATTTCTACCATGGTTGGAACATTGTATAAAGATGGTGATCCAAGACGTGATGCAGGTTTTTCATTGTTTTATTCGGGTATAAACATCGGGGCGTTGCTGGGTGGATTGTTGTGCATTTGGGTGGCCGATAACTACAGCTGGAATTTGGCTTTTGCACTGGCAGGAATCTTTATGGTTTTTGGACTTGGAGTATTTGCGTTTACACAACGAACGTTAGGCCCCATTGGTTTATCACCATTGCGCAATAAGGTTGCGCCTGATAAATCACGCATATACGAAATATTGGTTTACGCAGGTTCATTGTGTATGATTCCGCTTATCCTTCTGTTGGTATCCAACTCAGGTTATACAGATATGTTTATGTACATTGTAGGTCCTTGCACGCTTTTGTATATTATATTTGAAATGACTAAGTGCACTGCGGCTGAAGTAAAAAAACTGATGGCTGCGCTTATTTTTATATTTTTTTCGGTTGTTTTTTGGGCATTTTTTGAGCAGAGTGGAGGATCGTTAAGCCTTTTTGCCCGATACAATTTGGAGGGTACAATGGTTGGTTTGTCACCAAGCCAGGTTAATAATTTTGCAAATGCATTGTTCGTGATCGCATTTAGTCCGCTTGTGGGTTTAATCTGGTTAAGTTTGGCAAAACGCAAGGTAGAGCCCAACTCAGTAGTAAAATTTGGTATGGGATTCCTCTTTCTTGGTATTTCGTTTTATGTATTATACCTTTCAGGAAATTATGCGGATGCACGGGGAATAACTTCGCTTAACATATTTGTTTTAGCTTATCTCATTATGACATTTGGCGAACTATGTTTGTCACCCATAGGTCTATCTTTAATGACAAAGCTTTCGCCCAAACGTTTATTTGGCGTGATGATGGGAATGTGGTTCCTTGCAAGTGCTTATGGGCAATATGCTGCCGGTATTTTGGGAGCAAACATGGCCAAGGTTGATGAGAAAGCACCCAACCTGGTAAAATTGCATGGGTACACAAGTGGTTATGAGCAACTGGCTTATTATGGCCTGATTTGCGGTGCAGTGCTTATTATTATTTCCCCATTGGTGCGCATGCTCATGCAGGAAGTAAAATAATTCCACTTAAGGTTACTTTTTCCCGGTGTACCCATTAACCGGTAAATTCATGCATGAATCATTCAGCTATAATTGGCTTTTGCTGACCTCTAAACACGGCAATACCCTTCACTTTCATGTACTTTATACGCGCGAGATAGCTATAAATCCAATACTAAGCAGGTTAAACGCCATGTAAAATTGAAAATTCGGTTCCTAATGCTGTTTTAGGAATCCAATAATATTTGGTCTACTGCAGACAGGTGTATTTATCGTTCAAATACCTTTGATTATCTAAATAATGCCTTTCCCTCAGTTGTTATTTATATATTTATAATGCCAACTGAACTTTAGTTTAATTTAAGATATCGCGCATATGAGGAATTTGCTACTGACACCTGTTTTATCCCTAAGTTTTTTTATTTCAACTGCCGGTTATCATGACTGTATGCATAAAATACATGCCGGTTCTGACAACGGTGTTACCGACACGCATAGTTATTCCAATTCAACCCAGGCCTACGGTTCAACCCTTTTCCTTGACGTAACCGTAAACTTTGAAAAACAAATCATTGACGGTGTTGCTAATTGGGACATTAAAAATCCGGCCGGTGTTGACAAAATCATTTTTGATACAAAAGGCCTTAACATCAAAAAGGTGTTGGTTGACAACAAGGCCGAGGCCAATTTCACGTTTGGTAAGACTGATGAGTTGCTGGGAACACCCCTTGAAGTACCCATTACCAAAAAAACAAAACGCATTTCAATTTATTACAATACAACCAACAAATCAGAGGCATTGCAATGGCTAAACCCACAGCAAACCGCAGGTAAAAAACAGCCTTACCTGTTTACACAAGGCGAAGCCATTTTGACCCGTACGTGGATTCCCTGCCAGGACACTCCCGGCAAACGCATTACGTATAGCGCAAAAGTTCGCGTACCAAAGGATTTAATGGCCGTAATGAGCGCCACCAACCCAAAAACGAAAAATGATAAAGGCATTTATACCTTTACCATGAAACAACCCATTCCAACTTATCTTATTGCCCTTGCAGTGGGTGACCTGGAATACCGTGCCATTGGTAAACGCACCGGCATTTATACCGAACCCGTTACCATTGACAAAGCTGCTGCCGAATTTGCTGACGTTGAAAAAATGCTGAATGCCGCTGAAAAGTTGTACGGTGCCTACAAATGGGAGAAATACGATGTGATTGTGCTGCCTCCGTCATTCCCGTTCGGTGGCATGGAAAATCCGCGCCTTACGTTTGCCACCCCAACCATTTTGGCTGGCGATAAATCACTGACCTCGCTCATTGCCCATGAAATGGCGCATAGCTGGAGTGGTAACCTGGTTACCAACGCCACCTGGAACGATTTCTGGCTCAACGAAGGGTTTACCGTTTACTTTGAACGCAGGATCATGGAAGAGCTTTACGGTAAGGAATATACCGAAATGCTTGCCCTGTTGGGGTACCAGGAATTGGTTGAAGAGGCAGAAGGCTTGCCCGGTGACGATACCAAGTTAAAGCTGAACCTGTGCAACCGCAACCCTGACGATGGTATGACGCAAATTGCCTACGAAAAAGGCGCATTCTTTTTGCGTTTGCTTGAAGAGCAGGGCGGGCGCGATAAGTTTGACGCGTTCTTAAAAAATTATTTTACAAGGCACCAGTTCCAAACCATGACTACTGAAATGTTTGTGGCTTACCTTGACAAGGAATTTATTAAAAAATACAACCTTAACATCAATGTAAACGAATGGGTGTATGAAAAGGGTATTCCAGCCAACATTTCAAAAGTTTATTCTGACAAATTTTTATTGGTTGAAAAAGCCATCGAGGCCTATAATGCCGGTGGTACGGTTGATAAAATACCCTATGCAGCTTGGTCTACCCATGAACGCATCCATTTCCTGCGTCATGTACCACGTACAATGGACCTAGAAAAAATGAGAGTAATCGACAAAGCTTTTGGTTTGACATCTTCGGGCAATTCAGAAATCCTTACGGAGTGGCTCAAGCTTTGTGTGGCCAATAAGTATACCGATGCTTACGGTAAACTGGAAGATTTTCTGGTAAACGTGGGGCGCAGGAAATTCCTTAAACCGCTGTATGCCGAACTGGTAAAAACCGAAGAAGGCAAAAAAATGGCGCTTGAAATTTATAAAAAAGCAAGGCCTA
>DASPJQ010000391.1:0-3650 GCA_035628535.1 Flavobacteriales bacterium
CCATACTACAATAAGGACTTTGCCACGGTAACTCAAGTGTTTTTGGGTCTAAGCTTAACCACCTTCCCAATCGAGAATCATATTGTCTATAAAGAGTTGTATAACTATTCCCCTTACCCTTTACTTCCTCATCTTTCTCCATTCCATTGAACCCGTACCTATACTGGCTAGCCGTTACGCAGGTTGTAGTTGTGCTGGAGGTAGTATACGTGATTTTGATATTATCTAACAGGAAAGACTTATTACTAGGCGGCCCCAATCGTGTAAACCGCAGGCGGTAACCGCCAGAGGTAACGGCTGTAAAGCTATATGTACCGTATGAACCTGTAACCGTTAAGGCGGGCGAGGTAAACACAACCGTGCTTGTGGTTAAATCAATTACCTCGGCTATTACTGAGTGCCCTGGAGCCAGGTTCCCTTTATCAAAATCAAAGTTTAGAGTGTAAACCGTTCCGGCAATTGCCACAAAGTCTTTGTAACAACCAATCGCACCTGACCCTCCTGATTTACCAACTTTCAGTTTTCCTCCTGAATTTCCTAAAACAGTGCTAGTACTGAGCGGGATATAGCTGCCCGTGCCGGTTGGGAATTGATCATCCAGTACAATATTCAAAGTAGTTGTAGTGATTGTAGTACACACCTGCTTTTCCAGTGAACGTTCTTTGATCAGCATCCCGAATGGATAATGATTTAAAATTATTTACAGGTAGTTGGACTACCTCATCAGTTCAAAAAACCTTCAAAATGCAGCATTTTTGCAGACCAAAAAAAGTAAAAAATTGTGGAGATTAAGACCTGGAAATTTCAGGAAAATTACAAAATAGGATTCCAAGAATAATGCCTAAAACCGGTCTACCGCACCTGCCCCAGCTTTTCAAACATTTTGTCGGTCTCGGTATCCTGGTACGTTTGTGAAAAAGCAACATACTTATAAAACTCACGGCTGTTGGCCGCATGCCCGCTTATTTTGCGCACCACCTGCTCAGGCACGCCAAGGCGTAACATAGTTGTGATTGCTGTTCTTCTCATAGTATGCGCTGTTACATGATCGGCCATGGTATAATGTGTACGCTTATCCGAATCCTTATAAATCATGGTAGGCTTGCCCCGCTTTAACCGCACTTTGATCATGGGCTCCTTGTCGGCAATATAAGCGGCCAACTCCTTCAATTGCTTATTAAAATACCCATTGCTCATTTGTGGCAATAAATTACTCTGCTTATTCTTATATTTCTTAATAATATCAATAGCATAATCGGGTAATTTAATGCTGGTATCAGTCCCGGTTTTTTTTGACTTTACTTGCAAATAATGCCCGGTTGGCATTTTCACCAAATGAAAAGGCTTTAATGCCATTAAATCCGATATGCGCAAAGCCACTGTACAGCCGAATACAAACACATCTTTGGTTATTTGCAAATCAGGTGGCAACTTGTCATGCAGCTCCTTATCGTGAATCAGGTATTTTAACTGGTCAGGGCTAAACACCACAATGGGAATATCTTCTTTGGGCACATGAAAATTTTTATGAAACAACCCCACCTGTATTTGAAGTTCCTGTGCCAGGTAATTGAAAAATATGCGCACTATTTTTACGGTAGATCCAACATAATTGTCAAAATATCCTTTACGGTAGAGATAATCGGTGAACTTGAAATAAAACTGCTGCCAGTATTGCTTGGCCTTTTTCAATTCCTTTTGGGTAAGGTGGTTTACCAGGTATAACCTGATCTCAAATTCAGTTTCCCTGCAAAACCGCTCCAGCAACTTTAAAGTATAGGTATAATTGTCAATGCTCTGGGGTTTTATACGCTGGCCATTTTTCTGTACACGGTATCCCCGGTTCGAGTCGGCAATAAACTTTTGAAACAGGCTAAAGAATTCAGCCTGGTTTAAAAATTTAACACGCCTGGCGTATTTTTTCATAGGATGAAGACCAAAATACTAAAATTCCGCTTACAAAAATAACATTCCGGGAATACCCGCCTACCCTGAGTATTTTTACTGTTTTTTACAATTAACTCCAATAACTGGGTGTTTTTTAATAAATTTGGCTAAAACCAATTTACTGCAACTGCCCGCCTACATAAAGTCCTTCAACATTGCTGCATTGCTGGTGCCAATGCTTTGCTTTTTTTCAGTGCACGGCAATAGCGATACGCTCAGGCATAAAAACGATTCCACCAAAAAAATACCCAAAGAAATCATTTACAATGCCAACCTCAATGCCGGTTACCATTACGGTTTTATTCAGGGTTATACGTTTGACGAATCGTTCCCCGATCAGCTTTTTTTAACTGAAGGCAGCGCTGGTATAAAATTGTTTAAGATCCCGTTCCAGGTTGAATACCGGTATGCCACCATGCGCGTACCCTATGGACTCAACAATTATTTCCGTGTGAAATTTGACCTTGAGAAATATAAACAGGACCTGGAAAAGAAAAAACAGCAGGTTACCAAACTGCGTAAGTTCAACACCGATAGTTTGCTGCTGGCAAAACAGGACCTTACCAAAAAACTCTTATACCGCCAGCATAAATTAAATGAACTCATTCACCTGAACAAGGACTCGCTGTACGGAATGATACCTGATACGGGCATGTTAGGCCAATACACCAACCTGACCTTACCTGCAAACGGGATCCCCCCCGAGTTAACCTTACCCGATACCTTGCATTACAATTGGAAACAAAACAAACTGGCCGACTCCCTGCTTCAACTCGCTAACCAGTACAACCAGTATGCCGGTAAGCTGGCAGAAGTGAAACATGCACTTGATTCGCTCAATAAATTAAATGCATCGTTCAATAAACTTGACTCCCTGCGTAATTTGCCACAAAACCGTTTCAACAGCGAATTGAACAAATACAACAAACCTGCGTTAGTTCCCAATACGTTTGAATTAGGGACCTGCTTTCCCAACAATTCGTATTTAATGTATGGTACGCTTCCCGTAAACGGTGTGTTTACCGACTTTGAATACAAAGGCTTATACGCCTCGGTTTTGTATGGCGAAGTAATCAATAATTTTTTATTTGCCAGTACATTTTTTGAGCGCCAGTTGCTTTCAACGCAAAATGTAACCAACTTCTTTGATTTTGGCAATACCAACCGCGGCCGTAAGGTAACCGCCATTAAAATTGGCAAAGGCCGGTTTTCAGAAAATCATATTCACCTGGGTTTTTTAATGGGTCTGGGACTTAAAAATTATGGAGATACTACTTTAATTAATGACGTAAACCTGCAACCCAGGGAAAGCAATGCCGTGATTGAACTTACTTCACGTTACACCATCAGGCGTCATCAATTTGAATTTGCATTGGCCAAATCGGTGGTGGAAGACCAGCATTCAGGCAAACTTTTTTCAGGACTGGCAAATTTTGACAATTATACCCTGGCAGGACTGGCCTCCTACTCCACCAGTTTTTTTAAAGAACGTACCCGCATAAAATTGCTTGTAAAACATTTGCAGCCGTATTACCGCAGCTTTGGTATGGGTTTTACCAATGGCGATTACCTGCGCATGAATGCCCGGGTTGATCAAAAATTGGGAAAAAAAGTTACCGTTGGAGCTTTTGTAAAAAATGACATTGACAACCTGTACAACCTTGTGCCTTTTACAAACAACATATTGAATTACGGTGTAACAA
>DASPJQ010000392.1:0-2629 GCA_035628535.1 Flavobacteriales bacterium
AAAAGTATGAATTGGACAAATTCCTTGATACAGTTGAACAGGTTATGAAACGCAGGAATGTTGAACTGGATGCCGAAGAGCGTGAAATACTGACGCATATACACAACCACGCATAAAACTACGCCATTATTACCGGTTATACCATGCTGGCATTTTAATTGATGTCATAACACCATATGAGTGATATTTTTGATAACATAATGGGTATTTCAGATGCAGTTGAGCCTGAAGCGGAATTTATTCCCCTTTTAAGCTCAGAGGACGAAGAGCAGATGCGTATCCAGGATTATCCTACCGAACTGCCAATTTTACCTATTCGCAATACGGTTTTATTTCCTGGGGTGGTTTTACCCATAACGGTTGCACGCGATAAAAGCATTAAACTTATTCAGGAAGCCCATAAGCAGAATAAAACCATTGGTGTAATTGCTCAAAAAAGGCACGATGTGGAAGATCCCGAAATGGGTGATCTTTTTCCGGTAGGAACCATTGCAACGGTTATGCGTTTGCTAAAAATGCCCGATGGAAGTACCACCGCCATTATTCAAGGGAAAAAGCGTTTCAGGCTTGAAAAAATATTGAGCACCGATCCGTACATGCGCGCCAACATAACCCCGTTGCTTGACATACCGCCTTTACCAAAAGAAAAAAACGTTGAAGCGTTATTGTCCTCCATAAGGGACATGGCCATGAACATCATCAAACTTTCACCCAATATTCCGAGCGAGGCCGGGTTTGCGTTGCGCAACATTGAGAGCCCGACTTTTTTGGTGAATTTTATTTCATCAAACATGAATGCAGGTGTGGAGGAGAAACAACGCATACTGGAAATTGGCGATTTCAATGAAAAGGCGCACGTGGTGCTGCAGCATTTGAGCAAGGAACTGCAAATGCTGGAACTGAAAAACGATATCCAGTCAAAAGTAAAAGTGGATATTGACAAGCAGCAGCGTGAATTTTATTTACACCAGCAAATAAAACAAATACAGGAAGAGCTGGGTGAAAACCCCGTTGAGCAGCAGGTAAACGAATTAAAAGCGAAAGCAGCCACAAAAAAATGGCCCGAAAAAGCTGAAAAAACATTCAATAAAGAATTGGACAAGCTGGCGCGGCTTAATCCGTCAAGCCCCGAATTTTCGGTACAGTACAATTACCTTGACACCCTGGTTGAATTACCCTGGAATTATTACTCGGTTGACGATTTTAATTTGAAAAATGCGCAAAAAATACTGGACCGTGACCATTTTGGTTTGGAAAAAGTGAAGGAACGCATCATTGAATTCCTTGCCGTTTTAAAATTAAAAGGCGACATGAAATCACCTATTTTGTGTTTGTACGGTCCACCCGGTGTTGGAAAAACTTCGCTTGGAAAATCCATTGCCGAAGCATTGGGACGTAAATATGTGCGCATGTCATTAGGCGGTTTGCACGATGAGGCCGAAATACGCGGTCACCGCAGGACCTACATTGGCGCCATGCCCGGCCGTGTAATTTCAAACATTAAAAAAGCAGGAACATCAAACCCGGTTTTTGTGCTGGATGAAATTGATAAACTTGGAACGGGACCGCATGGCGATCCCTCATCGGCTTTACTGGAAGTATTGGATCCGGAACAAAATATGAATTTCAATGATAATTATATTGAGGTTGATTATGATTTGAGCAAATCGTTGTTTGTGGCAACGGCCAACAGTTTGAGCACGGTGCAGCCTGCCTTGCGTGACCGCATGGAGGTCATTGAAGTGAACGGTTATACTGTTGAGGAAAAAGTGGAAATTGTCAAGCGGCATTTAATTCCAAAACAATTGCTGGAGCACGGTATGACCAAAAAACAATTTGAACTCAATGATAAACAACTTGAAAAATTAATTACCGAATATACCAATGAGTCGGGCGTGCGCGGGTTGGAGAAAGTTATTACCAAACTCATACGCAACAAAGCAAAGGAAATTGCCTTTGACCGCAAACCCGGCAATAAATTCAGCGATAATGAATTTGCCGTAATACTTGGGCCCGCCCATTCAAAAGAAAAATACGAGAACAATGAATATGCGGGTGTGGTAACCGGCTTAGCCTGGACAGCCACCGGGGGCGAAATACTTTTCATTGAAACCAGTTTGTCAAAAGGCAAAGGTAAACTTACGTTAACCGGTAACTTGGGCGAAGTCATGAAAGAATCGGCTATCATTGCCCATGAATTCATACGCTCACATGCCACGCAATTGGGTTTGACCGAGGAGATTTTTGACAAGTGGGATATGCACGTACACATTCCCGAAGGCGCAACGCCTAAAGACGGTCCGAGTGCAGGCGTCACCATGTTGACCGCTCTTGCCAGCGCGTATACCCAACGCAAGGTGCGCAAAAGTTTGGCCATGACAGGTGAAATAACGCTTCGTGGCAAAGTGTTGCCCGTTGGAGGCATCAAGGAAAAAATACTTGCGGCCAAACGTGCCAACATCAGGGAAATTATTTTGTGCCAGGAAAACAAACCGCAAATTGACGAGATAGAACCGCGCTACGTAAAAGGACTCAAATTTCATTATGTGACTGATATGAAAGAGGTATTGGACCTGGCGCTTCTTAAGGAGAAGGTAAAGAATGCGAAAACAATAAACTGATTTCCGGT
>DASPJQ010000393.1:0-5880 GCA_035628535.1 Flavobacteriales bacterium
GGCGTTCCGTCTTCCAGGAACGGCATATCTTCTTCACGCACTATACGGGCTACAACACCTTTATTACCGTGGCGGCCCGCCATTTTATCGCCCACGCGCAATTTGCGTTTTTGCGCTAAGTAAACTTTGGCCAGTTTCACAATACCTGATGGCAATTCATCACCAACAGTTACCTGGAATTTTTTGCGCTTGTAAACACCAAGAATGTCGTTGTAACGCAGGCTGTAGTTATGAATAGTACGTGCAATTAATTCATTTTGTTTTTTATTGGCGGTCCAGTTGGTCGGGTTGATGGTTGTATAATCAATTGCCGTCAATATTTTTTGACTGAACTTAACACCTTTTTTAACAATCTCTTCTTTGAAGTTATTGAACACACCGGCCGATTTTTCTTCGCCAATAATGGTCAATAGTTTTTCAGCAAGAAGGTTTTTCAATGCGCCTGACTCGGTTTCAAATTCCTTTTCAATCTGGTCAAGCAATGGTTTTTCCATTGATTTGGCCTTGCGGTCTTTGATTGCACGCGAGAACAATTTCTTGTCAACCACCACACCGCGTATTGAAGGACCAACTTTCAACGAAGCATCTTTTACATCGCCTGCTTTGTCGCCAAAGATGGCACGCAATAGTTTTTCTTCGGGTGAAGGATCTGACTCACCTTTTGGTGTAATTTTACCAATGAGGATATCACCTTCTTTCACATCGGCACCGATGCGAATCATCCCGTTTTCGTCAAGGTCGCGTGTTGCTTCTTCACTTACGTTTGGAATATCAGGGGTCAATTCTTCAAGACCGCGTTTGGTTTCGCGAACTTCCAATGAATATTCATCAATGTGTACTGACGTAAAGATGTCTTCACGCACTACTTTTTCAGAAATCACAATGGCATCTTCAAAATTGTAACCTTTCCATGGCATGAAAGCCACTTTTAAGTTGCGACCCAATGCAAGTTCACCTTTTTCGGTTGCATAACCTTCACACAGCACCTGGCCTTTTTCAACGCGTTCACCTTTGCGAACGATTGGCTTAAGCGTGATGCTTGTATTCTGGTTTGTTTTTAAGAATTTAGAGAGTACATACTCTTTGCTTTCCGAGTCAAAACTTACCAGGCGATCGTCATCGTTACGGTCGTATTTGATGATGATTTTTGTTGCATCAACATAATCAACAACTCCATCCCCTTCAGCGTTCACAAGAACACGTGAATCGCGGGCAACCATTTCTTCAATACCGGTACCAACAATTGGCGCCTGTGGTTTCAACAATGGCACCGCCTGACGTTGCATGTTTGATCCCATCAATGCACGGTTAGCGTCATCGTGCTCAAGGAACGGAATCAATGAAGCGGCAATGGAAGCAATCTGGTTAGCTCCCACATCCAGCAGATGGATTTGCGAAGGCTCAACAACCGGGAAGTCACCCATTAGACGGGCAACAACTTTATCATCTTGTATTTTTCCGTCTTTACCAAGGTTAATGTTTGCCTGGGCAATTAATTTATTGTCCTCTTCCTCGGCACTCAGGTAAGTTGGTTTCTCATTTAAATCAACCTTTCCTTTTTCGACCTGCAAATACGGGGTTTCAATAAACCCTAAACGGTTAACTTTTGCATACACGCACAATGAAGAAATCAAACCGATGTTTGGTCCTTCAGGCGTTTCAATGGTACATAAACGGCCATAATGTGTATAATGCACGTCACGAACCTCAAAACCTGCACGCTCACGCGAAAGACCTCCAGGCCCAAGTGCCGATAACCTGCGCTTATGTGTGATTTCACTCAACGGGTTGGTTTGATCCATAAACTGGCTCAACTGGTTTGTTCCGAAAAATGAATTGATAACTGACGATAATGTTTTTGCGTTGATCAAATCGGTTGGTGTGAACACCTCGTTGTCGCGCACGTTCATACGCTCACGGATGGTGCGGGCCATACGGGCCAAACCAACGCCAAACTGGTTGTACAACTGTTCACCTACCGTACGAACCCTACGGTTGCTCAAATGGTCAATATCATCCACATCGGCCTTTGAGTTAATAAGCTCAATAAGATATTTTACGATCTGAATAATATCCTCTTTGGTCAGTACGCGAATTCCCTGTTCAATGTTCAAACCTAATTTTTTATTCAAACGGTAGCGACCTACTTCACCAAGGTCATAACGCTGCTCGCTGAAGAATAATTTTTCAATGACTGACCGGGCGGTCTCCTCATCTGGCGGTTCTGTATTACGCAGCAAGCGATAGATGTACTCCACGGCTTCTTTCTCCGAGTTGGTAACGTCTTTTTGAAGTGTATTGTAAATAATGGAAAAATCGGCATTACCTGTGTTCTCCTTATGCAATACGATTTCTTTAACACCTGAGTCAACAATGCGGTCAATGTGCTCCTCTTCCAAAATGGTTTCACGTTCAATCAAAATCTCGTTCCGTTCAATTGAAACAACCTCGCCAGTATCCTCGTCCACAAAATCTTCAATCCATGTTTTCAATACACGTGCAGCAAGCTTACGGCCTACAACTTTTTTCAACGCAGCTTTAGAAACTTTAATTTCATCGGCCAGGTTAAACATTTCCAGAATCTGGCGGTCGCTTTCAAAACCTATTGCGCGGAACAGGGTGGTGAAAGGCAACTTTTTCTTACGGTCGATATACGCGTACATTACGCTGTTGATATCGGTAGCGAATTCGATCCATGAGCCTTTGAATGGAATGATACGTGCTGAATACAGCTTCGTACCATTGGCATGGCGGCTTTGGCCGAAGAATACGCCTGGTGAACGGTGCAACTGCGAAACAATTACACGTTCGGCACCATTGATCACAAAGGATCCTTTTGGTGTCATATATGGAATAGTACCCAAATAAACGTCCTGTACAATGGTCTCAAAGTCCTCATGCTCGGGGTCGGTACAATACAATTTCAATTTTGCTTTTAACGGAACACTATACGTGAGTCCGCGTTCTATACACTCCTGTATGGTGTAACGCGGAGGATCAATGTAGTAATCCAAAAATTCGAGCACGAACTGGTTGCGCGTGTCGGAAATGGGAAAGTTTTCGGCAAATACCTTAAACAATCCTTCGTTTTTACGGTTTTCGGGAGTCGTATCCAACTGGAAATATTCCTGGAAGGATTTTAACTGGATCTCTAGAAAATCAGGGTAGTCAAGCTGGCTACCACTTTTTGCGAAACTTATTCGCTTGTTTGTTTTCGTTGTTCCCAAGGTGACAAGAACTTTAAATTGTTACGGATCTTAAAAAATCAAAAAAATTGTGAAACGTCAAACAGCCAAAAACGGGAAAAGGCACATGCCATATGGCAGCGCCTTCCCGTTGTGAATTACTCAAAATTATTTAACCTCAACTTCAGCTCCGGCCTCTGATAATTTAGCTTTCAAGTCTTCAGCTGTAGCTTTGTCAACACCTTCTTTCAAAGGTTTTGGAGCGCCATCAACTAAGTCCTTAGCTTCTTTCAGACCAAGACCGGTAAGGTCTTTTACCAGCTTAACAACAGCAAGTTTGTTAGCTCCACCGTTTTTCAGGATTACATCAAAAGATGTTTTTTCTTCAGCAGCAGCAGCACCGCCACCACCACCACCGGCAGCAACAGCAACTGCAGCAGCAGCTGGTTCAATACCATATTCATCTTTCAAAATTTTAGCCAAGTCATTTACTTCTTTAACAGTCAGGTTCACTAACTGTTCAGCAAGGGCTTTTACATCTGCCATTTTTGTTTTTATTTAATTGTTTCTACTATTACTAATTATGCGTTACGGCTTTCAAGTGTCTTAACGATACCTGCAATTTTTTCACCGCCTGATTTAAGGGCTGAGATAACATTCTTAGCCGGTGACTGTAACAACGCAATTACATCACCCAGTAACTCGTTCTTAGATTTAATATTGGCAAGGGCATCAAGTTGGTTTTCGCCAACATAAATACTCTCTTCAACATAAGCTGCTTTAAGCTTTGGCCTTTCCAGTTTCGGGTTCTTTTTACGGAACTCCTTCAACAGTTTTGCCGGAGCATTTCCTGTTTCTGCAAATAAAATTGCCGTTGGTCCGTGAAGTGCCGAATACATTTCGCTGTAATCAATACCTTCAATCGAATCAAGGGCTTTTTTAAGCAGGGTATTCTTAACCACCTGCATCTTTATTTTACCGTTGAAGCAATCCCTGCGCAAAGCGTTGGTATCCTCAACGGTCAATGTAGATGTGTCGGCCAAATAGAATACAGGACTGCCTTTAAGCTCGGAAGCTATACGGGCTATTTCTGCATTTTTTTGATCCCTGTTCATTTTGTTTTTTTTAAGTGTTTACTAAAACCAACATTAAGCAAATTCTTTCGCGTCAATTTGAATTCCTGCGCTCATAGTGCTTGATATGAAAATGCTTTTCATGTAAGTACCTTTTGCCGATGAAGGTTTAGCTTTGATAAGGGTCTGGAGAAGTTCATTGGCGTTGTCCCTGATTTTGGAAGCCTCGAAGGATACTTTTCCAATTGAAGCGTGAACAATTCCAGTCTTATCAACTTTGAAATCTATTTTTCCGGCTTTTACGTCCGTAACAGCTTTCGCAATGTCCATGGTAACTGTACCGGTTTTTGGGTTTGGCATAAGTCCGCGTGGACCCAAAACCCTACCCAATGCACCAACCTTACCCATAATTGACGGCATGGTGATGATTACATCAACGTCCGTCCAACCACCTTTGATTTTTTCAATGTACTCGTCAAGCCCTACGTAATCTGCTCCTGCGTCCTTGGCTTCTTTTTCTTTGTCTGCCGTACAAATTACAAGAACGCGAACGTTCTTACCTGTACCATGAGGCAAACTCACTATGCCACGAACCATTTGGTTGGATTTACGGGGGTCAACTCCCAAGCGGACAGCGAGGTCCACCGAGGCATCAAATTTGGTGGTTGTAATTTCTTTTACAAGCTTTGATGCTTCGGCCAATGTATAGAGCTTGGTGCGATCAATTTTAGCAGCAACTGCTTTTTGATTTTTCGTTAGCCTGGCCATAATTTATATTTTAATTAAAACGGTTTGTTTCCTGTTACATTAATTCCCATACTGCGTGCTGTACCGGCAACCATGCTCATGGCGCTTTGAACGGTAAAACAGTTCAAGTCGGGCATTTTTCCTCAGCAATCTTCTTCACCTGGTCCCAGGTAATTGAACCCACCTTTTTACGGTTAGGTTCAGCCGAACCACTTTTCACCTTTGATACCTCGGCCAGCATGGCTGACACAGGCGGCTGCTTGATAATGAAGTCAAACGACTTATCGTTATACACAGTAATAACAACCGGTAAAATTTTACCAGCCTTATCCTGTGTACGTGCGTTGAACTGTTTACAGAACTCCATAATGTTCACACCCTTTGAGCCGAGCGCTGGACCAATTGGAGGAGATGGGTTGGCTGCCCCACCTTTTACCTGTAATTTAATAAAGCCTGTTATTTCCTTTGCCATTGTAAATTATAATTATGCTTCTTTTTCTACTTGCATGTAATTAAGCTCAAGCGGGGTTTTACGACCAAAGATCTTTACCATTACTTTAAGCTTCTTTTTCTCTTCATTTATTTCTTCAATTACTCCTGTAAAGTTGTTGAACGGACCATCAATTACTTTAACGGTTTCGCCAACTATAAATGGTATTACAACGTCTTCACCGTTTTCAACCATTTCATCCACTTTACCTAAAATACGGTTCACTTCAGCAGGCCTCAGCGGCACGGGGTCGCCCCCGCGTTCAGCACCTAAAAACCCAATCACGTTCGGCAGGTTTTTAATGGCATGTGAAATTTCACCCGTCAACTCCGCCTCAATGAGTATATAACCCGGGAAAAAGCTTCGCTCTTTGCTCACCTTTTTT
>DASPJQ010000394.1:0-1167 GCA_035628535.1 Flavobacteriales bacterium
GGTTGATTTCGGTGGTGCAGTTGCCTCATATATTCCCGAACTGGCCAACATTGACCCATCGGGATTCGGTCTTTGTTTGATAACGGCCGATGGAATGGAGTACACCGCTGGCGATTCGGGCACAAAATTTTCGGTGCAGAGCATTTCAAAGGTATTTACCCTTACCATGGCCCTGGGCCTTGTTGGAGAAAAAGTATGGAACGGTGTGGGTGTTGAGCCATCCGGCAATCCGTTTAACTCATTGGTGCAGTTGGAAAGTGAAAAAGGTTTTCCGCGCAATCCGCTAATCAATGCAGGGGCCATGATTATTGCCGATATATTGATTACCGAACTAAAGAACCCTAAAGCAGAATTTTTGGAATTGGTGAGGGCGATTGCAGGTGATAACACAATAAATTATAATTTAAAGGTGGCGGCTTCCGAGCAAAGTACGGGTTACCGCAATTATGCCCTGGCCAATTTTTTAAAATCCTTCGGGCGAATAAGGAATGAGCCCGATGCAGTGCTGGATTTTTATTTCTACCAATGTTCGCTTGAAATGGATTGCCGGCAACTGGCAAAAGCCTTTTTATTGTATACACATTACGCGAAAGAATTTACGTTTGGAAAAATTACGCTCACCAAAAGCCAGATCAAACGTATTAACGCAATCATGTTGAGCTGCGGTTTTTATGATGAATCGGGTGAATTTGCTTTTAAAGTGGGTTTACCCGGAAAAAGCGGGGTAGGGGGAGGCATTGCAGCTGTTCACCCCGGTTATTACAGTGTAGTGGCGTGGAGTCCCAGGCTGAATGAAAAAGGAAATTCGGAAAAGGCCATGCGGGCGCTGGAATTGTTAACCGATAAGACCGGAAAATCGATATTTTAATTCGCAAATAAGGCGAAGCGGCTTAAGCAAGCAGTGTTGAATCACGCACGCGTATTCCTTGAAGCCCGGCTACGGTAAGCGTGCCAAAATGCTTATTTCCTTGCTACTTAATCTTTACATGATAAAGTTCCAACCAGTATACATTTCCCAATTTGTTAATTCTCAAAATTGCTAATTCCTGTTTACCAACGCTTTCTCTGTTAATACCCTGCGCATAAATTTATGCCTGATTAAAATACAATTGCCATCGCTTGCCGTATTTTTGCAAAAAACCAGCGTATGAAACCCTTTACTGTTTG
>DASPJQ010000395.1:0-9224 GCA_035628535.1 Flavobacteriales bacterium
GTGCGGACGCACCCTTTTTGATTTACAGGAAACCACGCAAAAAATACGCAGCGTTACCGATCATTTAAAAGGAATTAAAATCGGTATTATGGGTTGCATTGTAAACGGCCCGGGTGAAATGGCCGATGCCGATTACGGGTACGTAGGGGTCGGGGTTGGAAAAATATCATTATACAAAGGTAAAGAAGTGGTGAAGAAAAACGTACCGACCGAAAAAGCAGTTGATGAGTTGATTGAACTCATTAAAGAGAACGGTGACTGGGTAGAGAAATAGTCGCAAAAGAACGTATTTGTTAATTTTTTCCAGGTTTAACTAAATTCGATTTAGTTATTTCGAGGAAAGGTTTAATTTAGCGCTACATTAAAAAACCTTCAAATGAAAAAATCCCTATTAATCCTGTTGTTTATTCCCACATTGTGTTTTGGCCAGGGCAGTGAAAATACCTTGAGTTTTAACGGTACCGATTCATACGTGGATTTAGGTAATCAGGTGGCAACCGGTGTAAGAACCATTGAACTATGGTTTTCGCCTAATGTTACACTTGATGCTTCAAGCGTAACAAGTTACATAGCATTGGTTGTACGTGATTTCAATTATGGTGATGGTGCCAGCACAAATGAATTTACCATTCAATTTGCAAGCGATGCCGGTGATGAGGGTAAATTACGGTTCGCAAGCCGCAACGGGTCCACTTCTTATTCTATAGATTCTGATAATAATTCATGGACGGCAGGTGAGTGGTATCATGTTGCGGGTGTAATTGACCCGGTGACCGGTATGGCTTTATACATAAACGGGATAAAGCAAACCGAAACACAACCCGCCAATACCACTGCCATTGCTGCTATGACTTCTGCTCCTTCTGACAATGTTAGTATAGGCCGGTGGGGAGCATTAAACATACGTTATTTTAACGGAAAAATTGATGAAGCCCGTTTCTGGACAACTGCGCGTACGCAAGCTGAAATAAGGGATAAAATGTGCTCGAAGTTAACCGGCTCGGAACCGGGTTTACGCGCCTATTATGATTTTGATAACACCAGCGGCACCACCCTTACCGATGTAACCAGCAATACGTATCACGGAACACTGTATAATTTTACAACTTCACCCTGGATTTACTCCGGTGCACCTGTGGGTGACATAAGCGAACACCTCTACCTGGCAAACTGGTCAACCGCAAATGGCTTTGAATTATCGTCCGGTTTGGGTGACAGTTTAGGTGTTGAAAATTGTACCGGAACAACATTGGGTGTTGAAATGGGAGTTCACATTTACCGTGTTGGTTCGCTGCCAAACAGTCTTACCGGCACAACCGCTTCGGTAAATACGCATTATTATGGCGTTTTCAGGACCGATTACCTCGGCACCTTTGAAGTTGATTATACTTCCAATACAACAAACTGCATTGACTGCAGTTATCAATTAAGCCGCAGGGACGCCAATGACGATATGAGCTGGACAGGCGTTGATACGCTTAGCAGTTGTTCCTTTGCAGCACTCAATGAAAGCGGTGGCACCTACCCTTACCGTGCCGAATATTACGTTGGTAAAGTTTCGTGCGTGGGCGTCAATGAATATGACTTTTCCGCTGTGCCACTTTACATTTATCCAAACCCGGCTTCAGAATCAGTTACCGTTGATTTAGGAGGCACCGCTGAAACCAGCGAGATGTTACTTTCAGTGTATGATATTACCGGAAAAGTTATTTACGCGAAAAATGTACAGCCAAATACAAAAACTGTTATTGGCACCGGTGCATTCACAAATGGTATATACAAAGTAACGGTAGGCGGTAAACATAAGTTGTATACTGCACCGCTTGCAATTATACGATAGCGATATATTGTGATGGGTAGAGAAAAATTAAAAATATGATTCTAAAATTAATTTTTGCATCTATCTTAATTGGTATGCTGTTTTTTGCCTGTAGTGCTGAAACCGAAAACCAAACGGATGATAGGGCATATAAACAGGAAGATGCATCTGGAGTATCCGGTGAGTCAGACAAAGACCTTGTTAAAAAGTTTGAATCAATCAATATTGTTGACAGTGTTGCTTTATTGGGCTCCTGGACTGTAAGCCGCACGCGTTACCTGTTGAAAGAAATTACCCCTGAAAATGCCGGACTGGAAGACATGATGGACTACCTGGTGGGTAACGGTTATACATTTAAAGAGAATAAAGTTTACACGGTAGATGCAACCATTGATAACGATGGTATCTGGTCGCTGGTAAACAACAAAACCATTTTGCATTTATTCAATAACCTGCGAAACGATGTGGAAGAGTACCGCGTCCTGGTTGAAGGCAATAAAATGTACTGGTTAATGGAAGATGAAAATATGCAGTGCGTTATACTGCTTGACAGGAAATAAACTCCTTTGGCGTAGTATCCATTCAATTGCTTCTTACATTACAGGGTATTGATTATTTATATATAAGCACCTCAATTTTTCCATCGGCTTTCACATAACCGCGATACATGCCCTCGGTGTTAAACGGCATGGAAAAATTACCTTTCTTGTCAAGGGCAATGAGTCCACCGCTGCCGCCTTGCTTAACCAGTTTTTCATGAATGATTTTATTGGCAGCTTTTTCAAGTGTAAGTTTGCCATATTCCATCATGGCCGAAACATCGTGTGCCACCACATTGCGTATAAAATATTCGCCATGGCCTGTGCAGGAAACCGCGCAGGTTTTATTGTTTGCATAGGTACCTGCACCAATGACCGGTGAGTCACCCACCCTGCCGAATTTCTTATTGGTCATGCCACCGGTTGATGTTCCTGCAGCAAGGTTGCCGTTTTGATCAAGGGCCACCGCGCCAACCGTTCCGAATTTTTTATCGGGATTTAAAAAATAAAAAGCATCTGTTTTCAGTGTGTCATCAACACTTCCCTTGTCCTTGTTTTTTTCTGTTTCCAACCGTTCTTCTTCTTTTGCTTTCCGCAACTGGCGCAGGCGGTTGTCATCATGAAAATAGGATGTGTCTACAATTACAATTCCGTTTTGTCCGGCAAACTGCTCGGCACCTTTGCCCACCATCATTACATGTTTTGATTTTTCCATTACGGCACGTGCGGCAGTAATAGGGTTTCTGATTGTTTTTACACCGGCAACACTACCCGCATTCAGGGTTTTTCCGTCCATTACCGCAGCATCCATTTCAACAGTTTCCTCACCGGTGTATACCGAACCTTTTCCTGCATTGAACAAAGGGCTGTCTTCCATAATCATGATAGCGGCCTGAACGGCATCCATGGCGGCCCCTCCACTCTTTAACACATCATACCCGGCCTGCAGGGCCTTTGTGAGTTCCTGCTTATAGGCTTCTTCCTTTTCGGCATTCATGTTTTTTTTCAGGATGGTACCGGCCCCACCGTGGATTACCAAAACAAAGGACGCTTCTTTTTTTGTTTGTGCTGTGGCGTTCATAGCCATAAAAAAACAAAAAATAACCGGTAAAACAAACCTCATATTTGAACAGGGTTTTGGAAAATCCATGATTATGCCGTTATTAATGATTTTAATTTGTACCCTTCGGGAATTTCGTTAACCGTAAACACGCGCGCTGCATTCACTCCATCGTATGCAATAACCACCATTTTTTTTTCTCCTTCATCCAATGGTATCAAACTTCTGAAATCAAAATCAAGACCGAATACCAGGAACCGGTATTTGTGGTGGTTTAGCCCCAGTTTTTCAATAAACCTATTTTGCAGCGCTTTGTCCATTTCAGCGTCCGGGAACGGTTTCGGTCTTACCTTAAACTGCAAATAATAGTCAATGGCCACCAATTGTTTCAATATTACGTCATGGCTGTAATTCCATTCAACATATTCATTCAATATGTCAAAAACATCCTGCAAACTGTATTGATGATATGGACGCTTGTTTCCAAAATAAATGCCCAGGCCAAGTAAAAAATCAAATGAACCGTATTGGACGGTTACATATTTCAATGCATGAATGGCGCGTTTTTTATTCCAGTAAATTTCAAGGGCATGCTCCAGTTGTGTTATTTTCAACAGCTCCTCTTCTGATAGAAAATTGCTCCTGATTAATTGGTAAGGCGGGTTTGGGTCGTATACAAAACCATATTGACCGTATTTTTCACGCACCGGTGTGCCTTTTAAGAATTTTAAAAATCCCAATTGCAGTTCCGAAGCGTGCAGCTTAAACACTTCTTCAAAGCTGTGTTTAATATCATCCCAATAATCAAGCGGCAACCCAACAATCAAATCAAGGTGTAATTCAACTTTATGCGCTACCTGCTCAATTATTTTTTTTGTTTTTTCAAAATTCTGTTTGCGGCTTACCTCCAGGTTGGCTTTTTGGTTAACGGTTTGGATACCTATTTCAAACCTGAACAGGCCGGGAGGAATTTTTTCATCAATGAATGTGATGATGTCAGGATGCAAAATATCGGCCGTAATTTCAAACTGGAAAATATTACCGGGCCGATGGTTTTCAAGAATGAAATTAAAAATATGAAGCGTAAAATCTTTTTTGATATTAAACGTGCGGTCAAGAAACTTAATGACCTTGCCATTTTGCATGAGGTACAGTAAGTTTTCCTCAATGGTCTTCATGGGCAAATAACGCACTTTGTTGTCAAGACTTGCCAGGCAAAATTCACACTTGTACGGGCAACCACGCGAGGTTTCAATGTAGGCCACTTTGGTTGCCAGTTCAGGACCGTCCCACGCATACGGCATAAAATTTTCATACCGCAACAAGTCAAAATTTTGCGTAACGGCAGTATGTTTAACAACCCCGTTTTTTTTGGAAACAAGGTTGGGTAAATGTTCCACTGCCGGATAATGGTCAAGGAAAGCGGCAAAGGGAATTTCACCTTCGCCAGTAATGATATAATCCACGTAATCAAGTGCAATCACTTTTTCCCACTCATAACTCACTTCAGGGCCTCCCAATAAAATTTTTATGGTCGCATTGCGTTCCTTGATTTTTTTGCAAACCTCAAGCGTTTGTGCAATGTTCCATATATAGCAGCTGAAAGCAATTACATCATAATTTTGGCACTGGCCGGCAATTTCATCTTTGTCCTCTTTTATGGTGTACTCCCTGAATTTAACATTGCCACGGTGGCGGTTAAGCCCGTACAACAACCGCACAGCCAGATTTAAGTGGATGTATTTGGCATTAAGTGTGGTAATAAGCACCTTCATCAGCGCAAAGATACACTTTTGAAAGTGATTTCCCCTTACTGGCATTGATTTTGCAGCAAGGGTCACAGACCAATGAAAACCTTTTTATTCACCTTTGTTTTAACTCCATTGTTTGTTTTTGGCCAAACCGAATTTGAAAAACGTTATGGCAAGGGAATTCTTGAAGTAAATACCGCAAGTGAATTCAGCACATTTAATTTTTATAAAACCCCGGATGACACAACGCCAGTCATAAGAATTGAATTCAAACAGTATTATGATAGTTCAAAACACTGTCGTGATTATTTATATGAAAAAACAATTGGTGCCGATTCTATTTTTGTTCCTGAGTTATTACACCGTTGTGAAAGTTGCGTCCCTTTTCAATTAAACATCGCATGGGTGCAGGAAAAAGGCGATTTTTACCAGGTAATTATGAATACGTCTTATAAACGAAAATTGGTGTGGATTAAAAAAAGCGGGCTTCTGAAAAAATTATCCTGGCAGGAATTTTTCACGGGCATGTGCAGTGTTGAAGTGTTTGAAGCCCCACCGCCAAAAGCATGGCGGGAGCCCTCAAAAAAATCAGTAATTGTATTTGATCCGCGGGTGTATATGCATTCAAATACACAGTTGGACTATACCATGAAATGCCTTGCAGTAAAAGGTTATTGGATGCAGGTGGAAATCCGTTTCAGTGATGCATCCAAAAAACCTGTAAAAGGCTGGTTTTTATGGCATAATGATAGCGATAGCTTTATTTCTTACCATGTACTTTGCTGCTAGCTACTGATTTTCAGTCGACTCAAAACCCATGGCTCAATTTGCCACCCGCCACACTAAATTAACGACCAATCCTTATTTTTTTTCGATAAAAGCTTGCACAAATCAAACCGATGTTCTAATTTTGTCGTATATAATCGATAATTAGTCGATAATATTTATGGTTTACGTTGCTTTTCTAGGTCTTCTCGTGGTAGCTGGTTTGGTAGCTATGATATTGCTTTCCGGAGAAGGCAAACATTACGGTCATCAGGAAAACTCTAAATTTCCTGGTGACTTAATGCTTTAAGAATTTCGTTCCTGTTTTAGCCACGAATTGCACAACTATACACGAATGCGTATCAAGGTTATTCGTAAAATTGTGGATGGCATTTCAGGACTTAATGAATTCCAGTTTCTCTACCTTGTTTGACGAAAGGTAGTATTGTACCACATCAATGTTCTCGGGATTTTTGGCCTTGTTAAGGCCCAATACAATTGATTTTACATCGCCCTGTGTGGCCTCAGTTTTGGCAATCCCGTAATTCATAAGCTTACCTTCCAAAACAAGCAACACACTTTTGTGGTTGGCATCGGGGCCCTTGTCAATGATAATATATGAACGTTCGCTTAATTTTTTATTGGCGGGTTTATCATTCGGGGTTGGTTCACGGTGTTTGCCCCTGCGTTCACGTTCTAAAATTTTAGCCAATAAAGGGCTGCCGGTAAGCGTAAACTTTATTTCGGCAATGCTGTCAACCTTATTTTCTTTTTCGGCCTGCTTGATATAGGCAACCGCTATTTTTTTCAGGTTGGTGCCTGACTTGTAAAATTTCGATTTTCCGCTTTTGTCTACAATTTCAAGCAATCCGGTTTTATTGGGAATGGTATGCAGTTTTAAATGCGAAAATTTTTCATAAAGCAAATAATCGGTTTTTTCGGTGCTTATGCTTTCGTGCACCATTTCAACGCTTGAGGTCATAAGCATGTGAAACAATTCAAGCGTTGCACGCGCATCGCCCTCGGCCCTGTGCCTGTTTTCAACAAGAATGTTCAAATCGGCCGACAATTTACCCAATGAGTAAGAGTCTTTACCCGGAAAAATTTTACGGGATGCTTTTACCGTACACAAACGTTCAGCTTCCCAGTCAATACCTATGCGTTTAAATTCACTTTTCAATACATTGTAATCAAACGCAACGTTGTGCGCCACAAAAATGGCTTCATTCACAAACTTGAAAATTTCTTTGGCCACCATGCGGAATTTTGGTGCGCTTGAAGTCATTTCATTGGTAATGCCCGTTAACCTTCTTACATAAGGTGGTATTTTTACCGTTGGGTTTATAAGCGTGGTGTAACTTGCAATAAGGTCTTTACCGTTTGACACCTGTATGGAAATTTCAGTAATGCGCGTTTCAAACGGATGCCCGCCCGAGGTCTCCACATCAACAATTACATATTTCCTTAGGCTGGTATTTTCCATGATTTCATTAAATCAAAACTAATGCCTTTTTATTCGGTATACATTCCTTATTTTTGAACTTATTACCACCGCCAGGTTCATTTTAAGTTTTTGAAAATCAAATGAATGTAGCTTTTATAGACACGGTCCATCCAGTGCTTAACCAAATGCTGGAAGCAAAAGGCATGGCCTGTCATGATTTACACCAGCATGACATTCAGTCGCTAAAACTGATTATCAAAGACTTTGATGGCATCGTACTGCGCAGCCGTATACCCATGAATGCCGATTTTTTGCAGCACGCCACCAGGCTCAAATTCATTGCGCGCAGCGGCTCCGGCTTGGAAAACATTGACCTGGATTATTGCACCAAAAACAACATTGTTTGTTTCAATTCACCGGAGGGAAACCGCGATGCCGTTGGCGAACATGCCGTGGGTATGTTGCTCATGCTTTTTGATAAATTAAGCAAGGCCGATGCTGAAGTGCGCCAGGGCATATGGTTGCGTGAAGAAAACCGTGGGTATGAAATTGCCGGAAAAACCGTTGGTATTATTGGCTGCGGTGTAATGGGCAATGCGTTTGCAAAACGGCTAAGCGGTTTTGAATGCACCGTTATTGGTTATGATAAATACAAAAGAAATTATACAAACCAATACATACATGAAGTTTCGTTGCATGAATTGCAGGAACGGGCTGACATAATTAGCCTGCATGTACCGTTAACTCCCGAAACAAAATACATGGTTGATGCTGCTTTCATTGATAAAACTGCAAAACCTTTTTATTTAATCAATACCTCACGGGGCCCCTGTGTCAATACGGCTCATCTTGTTGAGGCCTTAAAAACCGGTAAAATAAAAGGCGCCTGTCTTGACGTGCTGGAGTATGAAAAACCATCATTTGAAAAACTGGATATCGCCACACTGCCCCAGCCCATGCACTACCTTGCCGCAAGCGATAAAGTGATTTTGAGTCCGCACATTGCCGGGTGGACATTTGAGAGCTATTACAAATTATCAAGTTATTTGGGTGAGAAAATAATTCAGCATTTCGGGTTGTAGTTTTTGGCTGCATCCGGAGGAATTCGATATTCAATTAATATTAGATCATTTAATGTTCTTTTATAACCTCTTCCAACTCGTTTGCCAATTTATCATGGGATCCATCCAACAAGACCTTTTATAATTTCAGTTCGTTATTGAAGATTAAAAGCCCGCATTTAAACGAGGCTTGTGTTTTTTAAAAAAATAAACCTAATCCATAACCAATTTATGGTTATACTTTTTATTCCCATCTGCTATGGTAAGCGTATAAACGCCTTTTGCAAGCCCTGCAACATTCACTTCAAAGGAATGCATTCCACTCACAAACCTCACCGGTTTTGAGAAAACAATTTGTCCGACACCATTGTGAATGATCAAATCACAATCATCACCCAACAACGCATTGAATGTGATTGTAAGCAAACCGCTTGTTGGGTTAGGGTAAATATTTATGAGGCCATTATCGTTTTCAACCCCTGCAATTCCAACAAATGTGGTGACGGCCGATGTGGATGAGCAACCGGTTGCCGTATCGGTAATTTCAACCGTATAATCTCCATCTGTTGTTGGTGTATAGCTTGGCAAAGTTGCCCCGCTCACAGGTGATCCGTTCAAATACCACTGGTAATTATAGCCGGTTGAAGGCGTAGCCATAAGTGTTCCACCTGAATTGCTTATGGCAGGTATTGGCGGGTTTGGATTCACAACAATATAACCGGTTTTTACTTCCGTATCGCTGCCTGCACCACTGCTTGCAACCAGGGTAACATTATACGTTCCTG
>DASPJQ010000396.1:0-2969 GCA_035628535.1 Flavobacteriales bacterium
AAAGACAAAACAATAGAACTTAGTTTTATTACCAAAGCTAAAAAGAAAGACGGCATGCAATTGTTCAGCGGGGTGCGTAACGGCAATACCATTGATTGGAAACTTGAAAAACAAATTGCATCCCGCATTTTACCTCCGCCACCTCCACCAATACAGGAAGCGGTAAGTGAAGAAATTGTTGAAGAGATTGCGCCAATGGAAATAGTGTCCGGAGCTGACGAGACTGAAATATCAACAGCTGAAATTGAAGGTAGGGTTTTTGAAGCCTTCGCGGTTGATGAAGTGCCCGAATACATAGGTGGAAACCAGGCGTTGATGGACTATGTTGTTCGCACTATAAATTACCCGCAGTATTGCCAGGACAATTGCATACAGGGAAAAGTGTATGTGAAGTTTACGGTTGATAAGGATGGAAATGCCGTGAATCCTGAAATTATGCGTAGCGTGTTTCCGGCACTTGATAAGGAAGCAAAGCGCGTTGTTACGAGTTTTCCAAAATGGAAACCGGCAAAAAAAGGTCGCAAAGAAGTGGCCTGCAAGATGGTATTGCCCATTAATTATAAATTGGATTGCAGTGAAATAACGGCCAGCAGGGAAGAACAGTTGGAAAAATATTATGCAGAGGAAAACGTGGATGTGGCAAGGGAGGAACAAAACGATTTGCAATATTATGTCATGAGCAGCGCCAAACTGGGCTGGATAAATTGCGACAGGTTTACACCCGCCACCGCCACCGAACGGTTGGCCGTAAACGAAACCGATGGACAAAATACCAGTGTCAGGATGGTGTTTAAAAACATCAGGTCAATCATGAATTCGCAGTTTGACGCTTCAAAAAGCGTTTTTGCCTTTGCCAATATCCCGGCCAATGAACCCGTAGTATTGATAGGATTTAAAAAAGTAAATGACAGAAATTACATTGCAGTAAGGGAGACGAATACAAGCGTAAAATCAGTAACACTTACCTACAAAGAGGTTTCATTGGAAGAGTTAAAAGCTACCGTTAAAAAACTTAACGGAAGTGATGGAAAAAGTATGGCCATGAATTAGAAGTCATCTCTCCATCTGCCTTTTTATCACTTAACACAAAGATCCCAGAGCAGGCGCAGAAAAGCCGTATAAGTAAACATTAACGTGTTTTTTGTGCAACCAGCATGCAGCTTCCCCCAAACCTGATTTTTTTTTCTTTGCTGATTTTGGCCAGTTCCTTTTGCCAAACGCGGTTTAGCAATGAGTCAATTGCCCCTTTTTTGGGTTTGTGTTCCTGAATATGTTTATCAAGGGCATGCGATTTTTTGTTGAGACCCAACCGGCTTGGCAATGCCCTGGAGAAAAAAATTGGAAAGGGAAGAACAGAAAAAATATAAGTGGAATAAACAATGCTGAAGCCAGATGTTTCAACCAGTTTTTCCAGTTTTGAAAGGGTGTACCGCCTGAAATGTCCGGCATCCCTGTCTTCATTTGACCAAAGCGAATTGTAAGCGGGAACCGTTATAAAAACAAATCCTTTTACGGCCAGGTAAGTATGAACGCGTTTTAAAAAATCATGGTCCTGCTCAATGTGTTCAACCACATCAAACAATCCAACGGCAGGCAACGAACTGTTTTTGAACGAGGCGTTTTCAAAGGTTGAACAAACAACGGTTGACAAGCCCCGTTTTTTTGCGTTTAAGCATCCGTGTATGCCCGGCTCAACCAGCACAGTTTGAATGCCTGCGTCCTGCAGTCCCATGGCAACAAATCCGTTTCCACCGCCCACGTCAAAAAAAAGCGAATTCGGGGCGTATTTTTTTACTGCCTCAACAATGCAATTGTTGCGATGTTTGAACCAAAAACTGTTATTTTCTATTTGAAAGCAGGCTTCATTTCCACTTTGTGGATAAGAAACGGGTGAACTATGGTGGCTGAAATAAATACCGTCACGTTCAACAAGGTCAACCGTATATTTTTCTAAATGGCTCAACAATGGTTAATCAATAACCGTAAGTTTGGCAAACCGCAAAAGCAATTGTTTCCTGCCTTCGTTTGGGAAAAAAATAGTTGCTTTGGTGTTGGGTTCGGTACCTTCAATGGCTATTACTTTTCCCTTACCGAATTTTTCATGTTCAACATTTTGACCAACCGCCAGGGAAGTAACGGGAGTGCCACCAGGTGAAACAGGTGTGGCAGCCGAAACCTTTTTTAAGTTTTTGGGATCGGGCAATTTCGGCTTGCGGGCAATTGGTTCAACCTGTTTTTTAGTGTGTGGGGCATTGCCACTGCCGAATTTTTTCTGGAAAGGCAGTTTTTGAAATCCGCTCCCAAAATCAAGGTCTTCAAAACCCGGTTGCTTTGCGGGTGGCGCCAGGGGCATATCAACAAGGTGCGGGTCAATTTCATCAATAAACCGGCTTGGTTCACCGTAGGTCAAATTTCCCCAGCGGTAACGGGTAAGCGCATAGGAAATCATGGCGCGTTTTTCGGCCCGGGTAATGGCCACATAAAACAACCTTCGTTCCTCTTCCAGTTCGGCATCACTTGAAAGCGACAACTGCGAAGGGAATAAATTCTCTTCCATCCCCACAATATAAACATAAGGAAATTCCAATCCTTTGGCCGAGTGCACGGTCATCATAACAACTTTATCGTTTCCGTCAGGATCATCTTCATCTGCATCGGTAAGGAGGGCCACATCAATTAAAAAATCGGCCAGCGAACGTTGTTCATCTTCGGGGGCGCTTTCGGTAAATTCCTTGATACCATTCAGCAATTCCTGCACGTTTTCATACCGGCTTACGCCTTCAGGACTTTTATCATCATACAGTTCTTTCAGCAGTGCGGTTGATGCGGCAATGTGGCTGCCCAGGTCAAAAGCGCTCATGCGGTCCATTTCAATGCGAAAACTTTTGATCATGTTGGCAAAATCACGCACTTTATTTTGTGCCGCAGCGGCCAGTTTCACGCCATACCGTTCGGGCTCTTCCACCACG
>DASPJQ010000397.1:0-2271 GCA_035628535.1 Flavobacteriales bacterium
AAATCGGCCTGGCGATACAATGAAAAAGGCGATGTTATTGAAATTTCAAACGTGGATGTGCGCAGGAATAAAAAAATGATCATAAAATCAAGTTATGACAGACAGGGAAACAGGACCGGTACCTGGGTTATAACTGATCACGACACCATAAACGCCAACACGTATGCTTACAATGCCAAAAATAATCCTGAATTGGTGCAGCTTGCCTCAAACGGTAAACAATGGAAATATACCTATGAATACGATGAGCAGGGAAACTGGGTTGTACAAAACCAATACGATGAAGCAGGCATACTTGTATACCGCATACACAGGAAATACAGTTATTATTAACGGTGCTTCTTAATTTGGGAAAACCAAATGATTCAACCCCGATTTTTAACCGGGTGTGCGTATTCTGTTAATTGGTATTGTCAGGACGGGTGAGTTACACACAGGGCCTTGCTCAAAACCAACCTTATTTTATTCAGTTTAGGTTTATACTAATGCGTTACTTTGATACAACCTTAAAAACTTAACGTATGGAGCATATTACCGAAGCATTGAAACATTTGAACTGGCTGGCTGTTTTAACGGCCGCTGTAGCCTCTTTTGCCCTGGGCGGCCTGTGGTATTCACCAATACTTTTTGCCAAGCGCTGGATGAAAGAAACCGGCATTACAGCTGAAAGTGCAAAAGGTGCAAACATTGCGCTTGCTTTTGGCGGTACATTTGTGCTGCAAATTGTATCGGCCATTGGTTTGGGCCTTATGATTGGCGGGCATGACATGAAGCACGGTGCGTTTATGGGATTATTTGTGGGGTGTGCATGGGTTGCAACAGCCATAGGCACCAATTATTTGTACGAACGCAAATCACTCATGCTTTATTTCATTAACGTTGGTTATAGCGTAGGTTTACTGGTTATACAGGGAGCCATACTCGGAGCGTGGCATTAAGCAACAGTTGGTAGTATATCGGTATATTTGGTATATTGGACGCACACTAATGGCCATCGTATTTATATTGAAAAAAAACGATCGTCACCTGAATTTTATTCATGAAAATCCGGTAACCATTCTGGTAAATGTAATTCCAAAAATAATAATGTGGAACCAATAGTAGGTATCTTATGCCAAACCCCGCGTTATTCATTTTGAAATCCCTGCTGAAAATACCGAAAAGCCTTAAAATTTTTACAGCGAAGTTTTTGGATTGAAAATATAGCCATTCGGCATTTCAAATTTTCCAATTAAACACCGTAGAAATACGGTGTTTTTTGCGTAGAAATACGGTACACTATACCGTAGAAATACGCAATTTTTTCAAATGGCATTAAATTGTTTGTTAAGCCTTGCTATAATCGGAGAAAAAGCGTATATATTTGATTCACCAATAACGTAATTGTAATTTTACTGTAACAAGTTGTTACCTGCCTGAAAAGGCGGGAGCGAATGATTTTGTTTAAAAGGCAAAATAAAAATGGAGACCAGCAACCATAAAAAACAGAGCATAACTGAAAAGCCTAATAATTAAATAAACCATAAATAATTAATGGTATGAAAAAAAAATCGAGAAAAGAGTTTGATGCTAAACAAACAAAACAAAAACAAACAGACCAAAACAAAGGTACTGACGGACTAGATTTTGATTATAAGCTTCCAGAGGGATTATTAAAGGGATTTCAGCAAATAGGCAAAGGTTTGAATGAGATGCAACCAGGAATCGCCAAAATAGTCGAATCTATTTCCATTTGTAAGGATAAGCCACTTTGTTTTTCATGTGGGCAAAGGGCAACAAATATACGCGTAAAAATCATTAACCGCAGAAATGGTCCAAAAGATCCCAGCACTCTTTCTTTAGGCAGTTTTCAACGATGTACACCTGAAGCATTGCTTACGCAAAGTGTAAGAGACGCTGTTTCTGCTAAAATTGATAAGGATTTTTGTAAAAATGAATGTGAACAGGGTTGTCGTTGCATATCAATTCCTATTGCAGTAACATTTGCACATGTTACTGAAACCAGAAACATTTATACTGGAGAAAATTGGACAGAGGTGATACCCGCACGCGCAGTTTGCATTACCAAAGTGGAAATTGATTTTGATATACAGCTAATGCTTAATATAGGGGTCTGTACTGAAGTTGTATATTAATTAAGTAGTTAGACTTGAGCTAATTCAACATAGATGTTTACATTTTAATACCACCAAACTCACATCATCAATACTAACGAAGGGGACCTTGTCTATACCTCAATTCCAACCAATGACACGTCATCCACCTGGTGAT
>DASPJQ010000398.1:0-5075 GCA_035628535.1 Flavobacteriales bacterium
TGGTGTGCAGGAACGCCCCGATGAACCACCTATTCCAAAAACCAACCGCGGAAAAATTGAAGTGGCTTTTGTGGAATTTGCCAAACGCAACGGTGAAAGTACATCAAAATACCTTGATACCATTCGTAAAGTAATTAAAGGCATTCCCGGTGCCGAAATAAGCGTTGACCAGGAACAGGCGGGTCCGCCCACATCAAAACCAATTAACATTGAAATCAGTGGCGATAATATTGACGACCTGATTCAAACTGCCGCGGATTTAAAATTATACCTTGACGGCAAAAAAATTGCGGGTGTTGAAGAATTGAAAAGCGATTTTGAAGCCAGCAAACCAGAAGTGATTTTTGACCTTGACCGCGAACGCGCCAACCGCGAAGGCATCAGTACCGGGCAATTGGGAATGGAACTACGGTCAGCCGTTTTTGGAAAGGAAATTTCAAAATTCCGCGACCAGAACGATGAATATCCCATACAACTCCGCTACCTGTTTGAACAACGCAACGACCTCGAAGCTTTGAAAAACCTGCGCATAACATACCGCGACATGAATATGGGCGGAATGATACGCAGTGTACCCATATCATCGTTTACAACTATAGTGGATACAACAAGTTTTGGCGGCATTAAACGCAAAAACCAAAAACGCGTGGTAACACTTTATTCAAACCTGCTTACCGGCTTCACGGCCGATGTAGTGGTAAAAGATGTGCAGGACGCCATAAACGATTTTAAGGCCATAGAAGGTGTTAACATTAAAATGACCGGGGAACAGGAAGAACAAGCCGAAACAGGGGCTTTCCTGGGCGGTGCCTTACTAACGTCATTGGCACTTATATTCCTCATCCTGGTAACCCAATTCAACTCATTGGGCAAACCGCTCATCATATTATCAGAAATCGTATTCAGTATCATTGGCGTTTTCCTGGGTGTAGCCATATTTGGCATGACCTTTAGCGTGGTAATGACCGGAATTGGAATTGTGGCGCTGGCAGGTATTGTAGTACGAAACGGAATCTTGCTGGTTGAATTCAGTGACGAGCTAAGGGAACGTGGAATGAATACTTATGACGCCATACTTGAAGCCGGACGTACACGTATGACACCGGTATTGCTTACAGCAACCGCCACTATTTTAGGGTTGATCCCGCTGGCTGTTGGATTAAACATGGATTTTGAAAAATTATTTACCACGGGTAACCCTCACATATTTTTCGGTGGCGATAGCGTTGCCTTTTGGGGACCCTTGAGCTGGACCATGATTTTTGGATTGGGTTTTGCCACCTTTCTTACGCTCATATTGGTTCCGGCCATGTACCTTATTATGATACGCATGAAGGCTCACGCAAAAGCTGTTTTCGGCCACTTTGGATTGCCCATGGTTTTGGTATACGTACCCTTTGCATTACTGGTATGCAAAATCATTTTAATGATACAGGGAAAAAGATACGTGTGGAGAGGCATGGCATACTAAACATTTAATTGTCATGAAAAAAATCCCGCCTTTGTAGTATAGGGGCGGGATTTTTAGTTAAATACAGGGAACGGCATGTTTTAATGAGGGAGTGGTCATTTTGCACAATACAAAGCCTTTATACCATCATTTTTATGAACCCATGCAACCATTGGCCTGAAAATTGGGTCTATGAAACAATTACGTCAAAACCGGTTCATTTAACATAGGGCTGAAGGCATTTTAAGGATCCTCCCCGCACACTTAAACAGGTAGTATGATTGCAAAATCATGTTATGTTGCTCACTCCGGAAAACCCCGTCAAAAGCGGGGTTTTCACTTTTTAAGGTGATTGGTTTTCAAACGCTTATATTAAAAGAGGTTTTTCATTTATGCATTGATTCATGTTGATTAATACAACCAATTAATGCTAACCTTCAGTATACTTACGCGCAAAACTAGTCCCTGTTCAAATCGTTCTATGCTAACCTGCAAATAACCCTCCCTGTTTCCAAAAATGAGGAACTACCATAATTGATTTTTGTTGGATTCTTTCGTTTTTAGTTATTGGCTAATTCGGTATTTTAGGGCATGCGTATAAGATACGGCCTGCTGTTTTTGCTTTGTTTTAATTTGTCTTTTGCACAAAACCACCGCACCATTGCGCATCACCAACACCTTTGGCTTGTTTACAACGGTATTTTCAGGTTGAACGATAAGTTCAATTTGCTGACTGAATACCAATGGAGGCGCGTTGGCTATGGTGCTACCTGGCAACAATCATTACCGCGAATCGGCATTGAATTTAAAACGAAAGCGGGAATCAATTTTGCGGGCGGTTATGCATTGCCCACCACGTACCCGTATGGTGAACAACCGGTGGTTGCCGTTTTCAATGAGCACCGAGCGTGGGAACAGGTTTCAATGGGACATACTAACGGTAAGTTTAAATTCAACCACCGGTACCGGTTTGAACAACGCTGGCTCGAAGTGAAAACACCCGACCCAGCCGGCAATTATGTTTTTTTAAAATACACTTACCTGAACCGTATTCGCTATAGGGTAATGATTACTTATTCCATTAGAAAATACGAAGGTTCAGGCAACGAACTGCTTTTTATGATAAGTGATGAAGCATTCATCAACTTCGGAAAAAACGTTGCCAGAAATATTTTTGATCAAAACCGCGTATACGCAGGTTTGGGATTTGCATTTAGCGAAAAATACACTGCCAGCCTTGGATACCTCAACCAATTTATCATCAAACCCGATGCTGTTCGTTGTGAAAACAATCACACGTTGCAGGTTGGCATCACGTTTAATCTTTAAAATAAAAATCCGTTAACAGGTTCCACTACCGGTGGAAGCTCCGTTTCGCCCAGCTGTTGCTTAAGGTTAATTTCAATGGTGCGGCATATGGCCGACATGGGAATGTCGTTAAGAGTGTTTTCAAAGGGGTTTTCAATGCCGCTTGCAATGGAATCAAGGGCGTAAAAAATAAAACCGATGATGATCGTACTGGGTATGCTCACCCAGCCGCTTTGATTGACAAAAACAAATGGCAACAGGTGGGTGTAGAGCGTCACAAAAAATGTGGAATAAAAACTGTATTGCCTGGGAAAAACCGTGTTTTTAATACGCTCGCCCGCCCCCATTGAATCGCACAGGGCGCTTAATTTAAAATCAATTTGCATGTGCCTGAAATCGTCAATATAACCTTTGCGGTTCATGTCGGCCAACGCCATGGCTTGTTTTTGTAGCAACGCGTTTGGAACATTTTTTTGCGTCTGCAGCCACGTTAGTTCATCATCATGAACAAACTGTTTTATTTCCTCAAAAATTTCGGTCTTGCGCAACGTGTTTTTCAAGGCGTATACAAACGCTATTTGCCGATGCACCATTTGTTTTACCATTACGCCTTGTTCACCCATTCCACCTCCAAATGAAATAATCTGGCGCGTTATGCTGCGCGAATCGTTCACAATGGCGCCCCATATTTTACGGGCTTCCCACCAGCGTTCATAGGCCGAATTGACCCTGAAACCAATTAAAAAAGCAATGGCAACACCCAAAATACTTGCCGGCAAACTGTCAACCGTAATGTTTTTGATTTCAAAATACCGGTGCGCTATCGTTACAGCAACAGCAACAACGGTCAGTGAAAGCACCCGTTTCCAGGTACGTTTTACGATAATGATAGGGTCAAGCCTTTTTCGAACAATCATTGCTGAGGTCTTACATCAACATGGTTAACCGGTATGAGGTTCACATTGAATTTTTTAATGATAAAATTCATGAGCGGATCGTTTTCCAGTTTTTTTAAGATGCGGTTGGTTTGTTCGGTATCATAACCCATTACCATTTGATCGGTAAGTCCCAAATAATGTACCGCATAATAAAATCCGCCAATAACATAAGGGCCAAAAGGCGCACTGGGTATATCAAAACTGGCGCCTGTAATATTGAATACCGTATTGGGTAAATATTCACCGTTTGTTTCAATTCCCTTGCGTTTCAAATACCATTGTGCGGCATATGTACGCGATGCTTTTTTTGGGTCGGCCATTGAAATAAGGCCTGCAAACGGTTTTTGTTTTTCGACCTGTTTAAGCAATGCTGCGCTCTCTTCACGGGCCATGCTGTTGGTGCATTGCCGTATGTACTGGTGTATTTCATCCCAATAAGGAACAGCCGGAATTCCATCATCAACCCGTATAAGCGCATGCAAGGCATAATCCTGTATGCCTGCGGTAATTTTTATGTTTAAGGTGTTCAGGATGCTGTCTTTACTAATGGCTTTTTCCAGTATGGTGCGCTGTTTGCGCGGATGAGTCCGCAATAAATCAATGCTCCTGATCCAGTCGCCAGCCATATAACCGTCATATGCGTATGCCGTTTTTAACACGTCACGGATTTTTGTATCGGAATCTATTTTTATTTTACGTCCTTTTATTTCAAACTCCGGTTGATTTTCTACCAAAAGTTTTTCAATTTCAACACCAACAGCCGAAGCTCCCAGCATACCGCAGTTTAACGGTGAATTATCTTCTACTTTAAGATCATGCACATGGCTGATGTAATGCGAACTTGAGTCCTTTGTCAAATGCCCGTGCGTTTGAATATGCACATAATACGAAACCGGGACCTCAACGCTGCGCAACGATTTTTGGTGGTCTTCAATAATGCGCTTTATATCCTGTATCACATCATAACTGGCAAATGAGCCGGCCGAGCGTATGACCTGCAATTCCGGGTCGATGCCTTTTTTTCTGAATTCAGCCGTAACGTGTCCTACGGCATCAATTTGCAACTGGTTTAAATCGCGTGCATCGGCACAGCCAAGCAAAATATGTAATTGAATTTCTTTCGTGTTCATAAGTAATCGTGCCAATTAAAATAAGGCATTCTGCAATACACCGTTTAAAAGAATATTATTAATTTGAATATCAATTATTTATCATACATACAACGCCATGTTTCCACGATCCAATCTAAACCGGACCCAACACCGTAAATAGGCATTATTTTTAAGCTGATTTTGTTTAATTTTTGGGTAACGATAATTTTTCAGGCAATATAACGCATTGGGTAAAAAAATTTCAGTCATTGGTGCGGGCCTTAGCGG
>DASPJQ010000399.1:0-1816 GCA_035628535.1 Flavobacteriales bacterium
TTTCCCAAAACTCAAGGTTGGCTGTACCGGTCATGAGCTTGCGTAAACGGTTTTTATCCTTCACGCCAGGCAACTCAATCAACAAACGTCCTGTTAACGGTTGTTTTTGTATGCTGGGCTCTGTTACACCAAATTTGTTGATGCGGTTTGAAATGATGTTTTCAGTACGGTCAAGTGCGCTTTTTGCTTCTTCCTGCAATTTGGCAATCACCTCTGCATTGGTCATTTTGGTGTTGAAACGGCTTGGATCGCCAATGGCAAAAATGGAAGCAAGGCTTTTGCCCGATTGTGTTTTGTTAAATTCTTCTTCAAAAAGTTTAATAAAGTCTTCGGTTGATGTTCTTGACCGTTGCAATGCTCTATTATATGGTTCCCTGAACACCGGGTTAAGGCTGCGGCCCGAAAGGTTGTTTACCAGGTCAGGGTATGAAATCTCAAGTGTTACGGCCATTCCGCCTTTAAGGTCAAGGCCCCAGGCCATTTCGTTTTGCTTACACTCAGCATAGGTTTTTCCGGTAAGCGGATAAATGGGCTTATAGGTAATCCTGCGGATTTCATTTTCTTCAAGAAGGTTCTTGATATTTTCGCTGTCAACCAAATCCTTCGTCCAAAGAGTGTCGGTACCGTTTATAAAGTAGCCGCTCCCCTTTGCAATTGAGTCGAGTTTGCTTTGTGCCCTTTTTGACGCTTTTGCCTCTTCCTTGTTGGTGAAAAATGAGAAAGAGATCTGGTATAGACATGCCAGTGATAATAAAATGGTAAATACCAGAATGGATCTACGTGCTTGCATTAGAGTTTAGTTTTTTAAAATTGGGTTGCAAATATAGAATTAACCCCCATATTTACCAACATTAGTTTTGGTCAACCTCATTTTTATTAACCGCTTCCTCAATTTACGTATCCAACCCCAGCCAAAAGGCGTATATTTAAACTGTAAACTTAAAGGATTCATTATGCGAAAGACATTAACAATCACCATTTTAGCCCTTACCCTTACCTCAAACGCCCAATTTACGTTTACCCGAACCGATAGCATTGTGGTAAAACAGGGAACCGATACCCTTGAATTTGCCTGGGTTGGAGGCATGAATTACTGCCAGTTTAACAGTATTGACATGGACCTTGATGGTAAAAAAGACCTTTTTGTTTTTGACCGTACCAATAATCAACCCCTCACTTTCATCAACAAGGGTACCACCGGTCAATTCAAGTACGAATATCAACCCGTTTATGAAACCATGTTTCCCAACCTCATGAACTGGGCTCTTTTGCGCGATTATAACTGCGATGGAAAAGAAGATATTTTTTGTTATGCACCCGGGGGATTTGCCGTGTATAAAAATATTTCCGACACATCGCTGAAATTTCAATTGATCAAATCACTGTTAAAGGGAACGCAATGCACCAGCTTTTTAAATATATATGTGAGTTCGGTGGATATTCCTGCGGTTGAAGACATTGATTATGACGGAGACCTTGATATATTGACCTTTGGCATATTCGGGACCTTTGTGGAATACCATAAAAACTTTTCGGTTGAACTGGGGTATGGATGCGACAGTTTAAAATATACGCTGAAAAACCAGTGCTGGGGCCATTTCCAGGAAGACAATGATTCGTGCATTATTTACCTCCATACAACTACAACCAATTGTGCTGGCGTGGGCACACCCGAAATGGGCGAGTATACAGGTGATGAAGTGACCTATGAAGGATTAATAACAGAAGAAATGGCCAATGATATGCGCGGACTAACGCGGCATGCCGGTTCAACCATGTTGGCCATTGATATTGATGGAATCAATTCAAAGGACCT
>DASPJQ010000400.1:0-1228 GCA_035628535.1 Flavobacteriales bacterium
AGGAAAGCAAAGTTGGAACATGAGATCCCCGCGCCGCACGAAATTGATCGCTGAAATTAACATCGTTCCTTTTACCGATGTGATCCTGGTTTTGCTCATTATTTTCATGGTGACCACTCCTTTGATTTACCGTGCCAGTATCAAAGTCGCTTTGCCCCAAGTTTCCAGCAACGAACAGCCTTTGGAGACCAAGGACATCAATGTGACTGTCACGGCCAACGGTGAAATTTATATGAATAACCAGAAATATAATCTTAAGTTGGATAAAGAGCTTTTCTTATTCAAGCTAAAAAATTTTTCCAAGACATATAAGGATCCCGCGATCATCATCAACGGTGACCGTAACGTCAAATATGATTATGTGGTGCAGGTCATCGACATGGCTTCAAAAGTGGGGATCAAGCATTTAATTTTGGCCACCGAATTTAAACGGTAAAAAAGAGGAGCGTATGTCCATATTGGGAACACAGGTGCGGCCTTTACGCGTGGCGATTGTCGGAAGCGGTCCCAGCGCGTTTTACGCGGCTGACGCGCTTTTTCATTTGCAGTTAAATGTTAAAGTGGACATGATTGAAAAACTGCCGGCGCCTTTTGGACTGGTGCGTTATGGCGTGGCTCCTGACCATTTAAAAATAAAGAATGTTATTAAAGTTTATGAGAAGGTCGCGGAAAATCCCAATTTTGGTTTTTTGGGGAATGTAACGGTCGGCAAAAACATCACTGTTTTTGAGCTGCAGCGGTTTTATGACGCGATCATTTTTTGCACCGGAGCGGAGTCTGACCGCAAATTAGGCATTGAGGGAGAGGATCTTGTCGGCAGTTACACCGCAACGGAATTTGTGGCTTGGTATAATGGTCATCCAGAATACCAAAACCATCATTTTGATTTTGCCCATGAGGTCGCTGTGATCATCGGGCAGGGCAATGTGGCCATGGATGTGGCCCGGATTTTGTCAAAGACCGTTGATGAATTGAAAAAAACAGACATTACCCAGCATGCCTTGGAGGTTTTAGCTGAAAGCAAAATCAAGGAAGTGCATATGTATGGCCGCCGCGGTCCGTTACAAGCCGCATTTACCCCTCCTGAAATCAAGGAAATGATGGAATTGGCGGATTGCAGCGCGATCGTTGACCCTGCCGAATTGCAATTGGATGAAGCCAGTTTAAAGGAACTGGCTAAACCGGTCCAGGCGATACGTAAAAAGAATTATGACATTATGCAGCAAAT
>DASPJQ010000401.1:0-1375 GCA_035628535.1 Flavobacteriales bacterium
TGCCTTGCCTCAAGATGGTAGCGGCGCCGGGATAAAAGCAAAAGCTGTTGTCGCCACTATGGTGAAGAAACTCATTAAAGGAATGACAGCCGTAAAAAGCAAATGTTTTGTTAACGCTTAAATCTCTACCCAACGCTTTTGAAACAGCAAGGGGTATTCTAATTATAAACCTGATAAAAAATAAAAATCAACAGTTATGAAAAAAATTATATCAAACGGAGTTTACCTGCTTATGTTCTTTGTTTTTGCATTCGCAGCATGTAAGAAGAACGACAACTATCCGCCCCCGCCTGACACCCCTGCCAAGCCTAACCAGTTGCAATTTATCGTGCAGGATTTTCCGGGGTACTCAAACGGTAATGCCAACGAACTGTATGCCGTGGTAAGTGTAAGTAACAGCAGCAACGAAGAAGTGATCAGCAACAAAAAAGTTTCTTTCAGTTTTACCGACAAGTATGTTTCTGAAAAGCTGCAACTGCCCAACGACTCATACAAGGTGACTAAGTTTCTCATCATCGACGCTGAAGGAAAAGTTCGGTTTGCTGCGCCTGTTAGCCCGTCGGTTAAGGCCTCACAAGTGCAAAAGCCACTCAATATTGGAATTACATTAGCTAACGCTTCATCGCTCAATTTACCAATAGAAATATTAAAAGTTGAGCTCAACGATCAGCCGGAGAGTTTTGGTTACCCGGCCGGCACATTCGGTAACCAGCAAGCACCAACGGATACGTTGATCGTAAAGCTGCAGGCTGTTGTTACCGTTGGGGATATTAATTATGATCAGATTCCTGCTTCATTTAAGATTATCAGTTGGGACGCCAACGGTGTGATGTATCAAAAAGATACGTTGCTGGCCGCTGGTGTCAATCAGATCAAGCTGCCTAAATCGCATGTAAAGTACCAGTTCAAAATGAACAAATGGGGTATCAGTGATGAAATGACGTTGGAAAGAAAACAACTGAATGAATACGAAATTTACACGCTGGGCGGAAGCAAGGCTGCCAAAAAGCTGCGCCTGCAGGAAACCTATTTATTTGCCGAGGGCAGTTACCGGCCTTCTTCAAAGGCCGTTTACTCTTACCGGTCAAACGGCAGTTTAAACCAAGTGGATTTTTACCAAAAGATGCCTCAGCATAGCGCCCTTCAATTCACGCATAAAAATGTGTATGTGTATGCAGGCAGCAATGTGAGCCGGATAAACACAGTAGAAGCCAACGGTACTGCTTCAGGATTTATCGCATTTACTTACAATCCACAGGGAACAAAGGTGGTTAGCATGCATCGAAAAAATTATGACCAGGAGACCTTTGCCAGTGTAAGCCATTCTTTTCCCACGGGCCATGCGCTCATAACAATTGATTATTTGTTCAACAAT
>DASPJQ010000402.1:0-3208 GCA_035628535.1 Flavobacteriales bacterium
ACCATGAATCGCCCAAAACAATTACCCTTCAGTCGGAAGTAAACGGATCAACGTTCAACGCCTATACCATCCACAACAATTGTGAAAACAACCTGTCGTTGCAGCAGGAGTCAGGTGGAAACGTGAACGTGTACAATTACCGTAAACAAAATTAAACGTACGAATAACATTGGGTCAAAAGGTGCGGTGACAGGCAGCAAGCGAATGCCTAAGTCAGCAAGTGGTTCCAAACTCCCGTACCTTTTGGCTCTTTGCTAACTGCTTTTTAATTTCGCCAACACTTCCTGTTTTTTTCTGCGGGCAACTTCAACCATGTTCCCGTTTACAAGTTCAATCATGCAGGGTTCGCCCTTTGTATAGCTCTTTATGTGCAGCACATTGATCATACAATTCTTGTGCGTTCGTACAAATTTGGAATCTTCACCAAAATAATCTTCAAAATCTTTGAGGTATTTAGCCGTTGTATACCGTTGCCCGTCCATTGTATTCAGGTGACAATAACTTCCATTGCCTTCAATAAAAACCACATCGAAGCTAATGATAAAAAACAATTTGAAACCCATTATTTAACACGTGCTGATCAGAAAGTTCTTTTGGGATGGTTTCATAACCGTTCATACAATCACTTTAATTACCCTTATGATGCCGCTTGTCAACGTGTGCCGAATATTGACAATATTGCCGATTTAATGTATTATAATGATGACTTTCAAAATTTAGCCCCGCAAACCACACCACAAAATGGCGGAATTTTTTATAACAGCGAAAATTATGCTGAGTCTTTTCTTGGTACTGACAATATATATCAATATTATCCACAACCGTCAGGTACATTAACACTACAGGCATTACCAAACAAAAGTTATGTTGTTAACTGGTATTGGACCTGGGGTGAATACGGAGGACAAATTTATAATAATAGCAGTTATTCAGGTGGAACAGTTTTAAGTGATGCAAACGGGTATATTAGTTTTGCGCACCCGCCAACGGGTGATCAGGATGGGGTTGCCAATACAGGCGATGAGTATCCAGGTGATTGGGCATTTGAATTAGTTCAGGTTGGTGCAGCAAGAGTTAAGCACACGAGTCAAAATCAAATTGAAAATCCTGTTTTGGACATAAATATTTATCCTAATCCAAAGGCCGGGGATTTAGGTTCCATAACCATCACTGACATGCTCGGCCAAACCGTTTATGACGCCCACAGCATTCAACAAAATACGTGCAATGTTGAACTCAAAAACGCCACTCCCGGTATCTACCTTGTGGAAGTTACCGGTGTCTGCGGTAAACCATGGTACGCCAAAATTGTTGTAGATTAATGTTTCATTCACAAAAACCCGGTGACTTTCCTCCGGGTTTCATTTAAATAACAGTGTTATGATAATTGCATTTTAATAAAAAACGTTCATTAACCTTATCCTGCGGCTGGTAAATTTTTGCCATGCTGCTTAACTTTAAACAAATTAAACTCATGAAAAGAATAATCACGTCAGCGTTTGCAGTCGCCATTTTATTTGCCGGTACAGGCTTTAAGGCTGGCTCACCACAGGTTAAAGTTTACATCAAAAACAACTGCTCAACCGATTTTAAAATTTATGTCACCCAATCGGGCGGGGGTGGTACCTACACCATTGATTACAACTCAACCAAAACCATGACCATTGAAGCCGGCCAAAAAATTTACGATGGCCCTAAAAACAAGTTGTTTCATGAAGTAACAACCGCGAGTGAAGGAAAAACCATTGTAGTTTGCGGATAATGTCCGCTTGAATTAAAAGCCGTGTGACAATTACGCGGCTTTTAATTTTGCCCCCTTTGGCACGGCACCGCCATTATTATTATTTGCTTTCCGGTGTTTCCGGCAAATAACCTTAAACCATTATGTTATTTACCAATCACAATGCGTTGCGTGAATGTTCCATTACCTGCATGTATAACCAGGAAATACATGCCACCAGGAATTTTGCACACATCAACCGTTGCCGTATTTACACCCTTTGAGACAACTGTATTTGGCATGTGTTGTCCGTTGAAAGCGTACAACGCAAGGGCTTGAATGGTTTGGGCCGACTCAACCATGATTTCAGTACTTGCAGGGTTTGGAAAAACGCGAATTGAGCTATTTGACAAAGTGGCCTCGGTCATACCAACCGCATCCTCCATTTTTCGTTTATAAACACCGTTCCCATGCGTATAGGCCATAATTGTTGTGTCGGAAGGAGAAACCACCAGGTCAAAAACCATAGCCGCCATGGGCATGCCGGTAGTAAAACTGCTCCATGTTGCCCCACCATCAGTGGATGAAAAAACGCCCAGATCGCTGCCGGCAAAAAGCATGTTCACGTTATAAGGGTTAACGGCCATGCAGTGAAACGGAACATCGGGAAGCGTTGTGCTTATGTCGGTCCAGGATGCGCCTGCGTCACTTGATTTAAAAATATGCCCGGTCCCGAAACCAGAAAAAATTACGTATACTTCATTGCTGTTATTCGGGTTCACAACCATATCGCGCGGATACCTGTCAGGTAAACTTCCTGTTATATCAGTATACGAGGTCCCGCCATCAGTGCTCCTTAAAATTTTCATAGGCGCCCCGCTCCAGGGTTCCATGCCACAATACAATGTGTCGGTTGAGGTAGATGATACACCAATGGAAAGGACATAACTGTAGGATGAAAGCGGGTTGGGTCCAACAGGGGTCCACGTTGCACCGGCATCTGTCGTTTTAATCATATAATCGCCACCGGCATACAGTACCGATGCATTGGAAGGGCACATAACCAACGGGGCAATAAATGCCGCATAGCCCGCGTGCAAATAACACGGTGAAAAATTGTAACCCTGGTCAATGGATTTATACACTTGCAGACCTTGTTCTGAAGCGTACATAATATAATCGTTGGTGGGGTCAATGGCGTTGAAACATCCATCACCACCGGCAACCAGGTACCAGCTTGGTATACCATCGTATAAAAATGTGCAATTATCCTGCAGACCGCCAAGGGCAATGGTAGGGTCATAGGCTGAAACCGATCCGATGTAAAACTGGGAAGTAACATAACCGCTTGTGCATTCAAAGCTGTTGTAGCCGAAATTATTTGACCTGAACAATCCCCCATCGGTAACAATGTAAATTTTGTTGGGATCAAGCGGATTTGCAATAATGCCATGCAGGTCAGGATGCACGTAATTGGCACTGGTGCTG
>DASPJQ010000403.1:0-1985 GCA_035628535.1 Flavobacteriales bacterium
GTTCACAAATGCGGGCATGAACCAGTTCAAAGATTTATTTCTTGGGAATTCACCTGTTAAATACCCACGTGTGGCCGACACCCAAAAATGTTTGCGTGTTTCAGGCAAACACAACGATCTTGAAGAAGTTGGGGTTGATACGTATCATCACACCATGTTTGAAATGCTGGGCAACTGGAGCTTTGGCGATTATTTCAAAAAAGAAGCCATTCAATGGAGTTGGGAGTTATTGACCGAAGTGTATAAATTACCCAAAGACCGCCTGTATGTTACGGTTTTTGAAGGTAGCAAAGGCGATGGTCTTGCCTTTGATCAGGAAGCATATGACGAATGGAAAAAATACATTGCCGAAGACCGTATCCTGAAAGGAAATAAAAAAGACAATTTCTGGGAAATGGGTGATACCGGGCCGTGCGGGCCATGCAGCGAAATTCACATTGACTTGCGCGATGAGGAGGAACGGAATATAAAAGATGGAAAAGAACTGGTGAATGAAAGCCACCCGCAGGTAATTGAAATCTGGAACAACGTGTTCATGGAATTTAACCGTAAGGCCAACGGAAGCCTTGAAAAATTACCAGCAAAACATGTTGACACCGGTATGGGCTTTGAACGTTTGTGCATGGCCATACAAGGTAAAAAATCAAACTACGATACCGATGTATTTACACCGCTTATTGAAAAACTGGAACAAATAAGCGGGCTGCGATATAAGGCCAATAATGTAGGGCACAAACAACAGGAACATATTAATATTGCCATGCGGGTTTGTGCCGACCATATTCGCGCCATATCATTTAGTATATGCGATGGGCAGTTGCCCTCCAACACAGGTGCTGGGTACGTTATACGCAGGATATTGCGCAGGGCGGTGCGTTACGGTTATCAAACCCTGAATTTACGCGAGCCTTTTTTGTATCGCCTTGTGCCCGTATTGTGCAAAATCATGGGTGACGCCTTCCCGGAAATAAACGATCAGAAATTACTGGTCGAAAAAGTGATTAAAGAAGAAGAGCAGGCCTTTTACCGCACGCTTGAAAACGGTTTGAAACGCATTGATAACGTTTGCGTGGAAATGAACCAGTCAAAAAAATCAAGGATAATTGACGGTAAAATAGTATTTGAATTGTACGATACGTTTGGATTCCCCGAAGATTTAACGTCATTGATTGCACGCGGGTATGGCTTGGAAATTGATGAAAAAGGATTTGAAGCGGAATTGAACAAGCAAAAAGACCGCTCGCGGTCGGCAACCCAGATTGAAACCGAAGACTGGGTCATTATACACCCCAGCGACAAAGAAGAGTTTGTGGGTTATGATATTTTATCAACCAATGTTGTTATCAACAAATACCGCAGAGTAAAACAAAAAGGAAAAGACCAGTACCAGCTCGTGCTCAACATTACCCCGTTTTATGCCGAGAGCGGGGGCCAGGTGGGTGACAGGGGATGGCTTGAAGCCAACGGTGAAAAAATTGAAGTGGTTGATACCAAAAAGGAAAACAACCTTATTGTGCATTACGTAAATAACCTGCCGGCCGACCCCAATACAAAATTTGTGGCTACGGTTGATAAGCACCTCAGGCAACTTACCTCAAGCAACCATTCGGCAACGCATTTATTGCACGAAGCCCTGCGTGACATATTGGGCACTCATGTAGAACAAAAAGGTTCATTGGTGCACCCTGACCATTTACGTTTTGACTTTTCGCATTTTTCAAAAATGAGCGATGAAGAACTGGAAAAAGTAGAACGCCAGGTGAATATAAAAGTGCGTGAAAACATTGTGTTAGAGGAAAGGCGTAACACCCCGCTTGAAGATGCCAAAGCCATGGGGGCAATGGCCTTGTTTGGTGAGAAATACGGTGACGTGGTTCGGGTAATTAAATTCGGCACGTCAGTAGAGCTATGTGGTGGCACGCATGTTAAATCAACCGGTGAAATCGGCTTTTTCAAAATCATTTCAGAGGGTGCTGTTGCGGCAG
>DASPJQ010000404.1:0-4415 GCA_035628535.1 Flavobacteriales bacterium
TTATTGGGATGATTGTTGACGGTCGCTTGAGTTACCTCGAAAAACAATCAATTGACCAAATGAGCGAGGCCGGTATAATTGAATACAATTCGGGCGAAGTACAACAAATCATGCGCCAATTCATCAATGGCCAGGGTAAACAAATGCTGGATGAAAAATTGAGAATGGTCGTATAATTATTGTTGATTTCATATTTGCAAAGTTTGATTGATTCCGGACGGGGGATTAATCAAATTGCTTGAATTATAAACCTGATTTAAATAGGCCGCCTCACGGGTTTTCCGCTTTACTTCATTCGCAATTTTGCTATGCTGTAGTTTTGCGGGGCTTCCGTTGGTCGCCTCCTCAAACAACAGCATTACGCAAATTGATTCATTTCGTGCCGCTGCACCCCCTGGCGGGTATGGTGGCCTGTTAAACAGCATCTCGCCCTTAAATAAATGATGTTCAGTATGCAGTTCTCAACTTTAAACCTTAAATGCGAGGCACGGGCTTTCAGCAATTCCTTAAAAAAGAAATATGATTGAGTTAAACTTTAAACCTTGAATTATCGGAATTTATTATTTTTACCCATAAAATACCATTTCTCATGGGACGCGCATTTGAATACCGTAAAGCACGCAAGTTTAAACGTTGGGGGGCCATGTCAAAGGCATTTACCCGTATTGGAAAAGAAATAGCCATGGCCGTTAAGTCGGGTGGTCCCAATCCTGAAAGCAATTCACGTTTGCGCGTGGCCATTCAAAATGCCAAAGCTGCCCAAATGCCAAAAGCCAACGTTGAAAACGCTATTAAAAAAGCATCCAGTAAGGATTCTGCCAATTTTGACGAGGTGGCTTATGAAGGGTATGGTCCGTTTGGGGTTGCTATTCTGGTTGAAACCGCAACTGACAATACCACCCGTACTGTTGCCAACATGCGCCATATTTTTAGTAAATACGGTGGTAGTTTGGGAACGCAGGGTTCACTTGATTTTGTTTTTGAACGCAAGGGCCAGTTTACTATAAAAAAGGGCAATTTAAATGCCGAAGAACTCGAACTTGAATTGATTGATTTTGGTTTGGATGAAATTGAAGTCGATGATGAATCAGGCGAAATCATTATTTATACAAAGTTTACCGACTTTGGTGAAATGCAAAAAGCCCTTGAGGAACGCAACATTGAAATTGCAAGTGCCGAAAAAACCCGTTTCCCGCTTTCAAACAAGGAAATCACAGCCGAGCAGGCCGAAACCATAAACAACATTGTTGAAAAATTTGAAGAAGACGATGATGTGCAGGCAGTTTATACTAATTTTGAGGTAATTGGAGGATAAGCGCACTAACTTTCCTTCTCCTGTAAATTTTCGTTGTTTTTTATTTTACCCTGAACACGGTATTTGAATATGCCTTGTTTAAAGCAATTTCGTGCCGCTAAACGAATTCGAATGACAAAGTCAATTAACCTGTTTTACTTTTTTGCACTTGTAACCGCAATGGCACTGGCATCGTGCACCAGTAAAAAAGAAGAGCAAAACAACGAAGAGAAAACCGCTGAAAAAAAAGTAGGTATCTTGTTTGTCAACCACGGGTCGCGTTCCGAAACCTGGCGCAAAGCCCTTATGGACCTTGAAGCTAAGGTAAAGGACGAAATTTTGAAAGATGGCAAAATAAAAGGCACCAAAACCGCGCACATGGAGTATACCGAACCGTCCATTGCCACACGGTTAAAAGAATTCGAAAAAGAAGGGTTTACCGATGTTATTGTTGTCCCGGTATTTTTAACTGTGAGTCCGCATACCTTTGAAGATATTCCAACCATCATCGGTCAAAAAGAGGACAAACATTCAATGGAAATGCTGAAAATTGAAAAAATTGAACGGTATACGCCAAAATTCAAAACCTATATTACCCCAACACTTGATTTTACGGTTGTACTCGAAAAAAATGTGTTGCGCAGGGTCAAATCATTGTCAGTTGATCCGGCCAATGAAGGCCTTGTGTTAATTGGGTATGGTGATGAGACATACAACAGGGAATGGGGCCAGTTGTTTGACCGCGTTGCAAAATACGTAAATGACAGCACGGGTATTTCAGCGTATTCCTATGGGTGGTGTGGTCATATCGCACATTACAACCCTGACTCGACCACTGTAGCCATAAACCGTGTGCTCAAAACCAAAAAATCGGCTGTGGTTATACCCGTGTTGGTTGCGGTTGATGAAATGTTCCAGGTACAGATCATTGGCGATGGGATTGAAAAAATAAAAGATTCCAAAAAACGTGTTCGCTATAAACCTGATTCCATTCTTCCTGATGAAAATGTGGAGCAATGGATGATTGATGTGTCAAAAGAGTATGCCGGAAAAGTCATGGCCGGCACAGTTGAAAAATAATGGAAAAAGAAACCAAAAGAAAAATCAGGCGGTTGAACATCGCTACCCATCGCGACCTGGGGTATTTTTTTTCGTCACTCATCATTATTTATTGCCTTTCAGGCATAGCGTTAAATCACATTGATGATTGGAACCCTGATTTTATCATTACAAAGCAAACCATTACTATAAAGGGAAATTATACGGCAAAATCGGTTACCAAAGCCGACATTCAAAAATTCAGCAGGCAGGTGGGTGAGAATAGTTACAAGGTGTATGATTCACCAACACCCGACCAGGTTAAAATTTATTACGAGGACGCTTCGCTGCACATTAATTTTACAACACATAAAGGCGAGTACGAATCCGTATCCAGGCGTCCCCTGTTCTATCATTCAAATGTGTTGCACCGCAACAGTGTGAACGGGTGGAAATGGGTTTCAGATGTATTTGCCATTATGCTTATAACAATAAATATTACCGGGCTGTTTATTTTAAAAGGTAAACACGGCTTAAAAGGCCGGGGCAAATGGTTGATACTTGCAGGAATGGTACCGCCAATTATCGCGTTTATTGTACATGAAATGGCGTAAATCAGGTAAAATGGCAGGTGTTAGAAGTTTTGATTCATCCAGTGATCAAACTTCTCAAATCTTAAATCAAAATAGCTAAAGCCTTTCCAACTCCTGGTACTTCTGGTCAATGTTTGCTTTCAGCTTATTGTATTTCTCCAGCGTTTTTTCAGTCTTTACCTTGTCATCGTAATTGAGCACAGCAATTTCCTCTTCCAGGGCGGCCTGTTGTTTTTCCAGGGCGGCAATTTCTTTTTCCAACTTTTCAAGTTTATTTTGCTGTTTCTTTTTTTCTTTTTCAGCCTCTTTTTCCTTTTCGTAATTCAATTTGTTTTCAGTAGGCTCTTTTTTTACAGCTTCATTATAATGCGGCTGTTTGTTCCATTCCACTTCGGCAATGGTGCGGTTTTTTAAAAACTCACTTATAGGACCAAAATGTATTTTAATGCGTTTTTCAAACACTTCATACGTGCGGTCAGTCAGTCCTTCCAAAAAGTCGCGGTCATGTGATACGATCAACAACGTGCCATCGTATTTTTTAAGCGCCTCTTTCAAACGTTCTTTTGAAACAATGTCCAGGTGATTGGTTGGCTCGTCAAGAATAATAAAGTTAACAGGGCTAAGCAATAACCTGCAAAGCGCCAAACGTGTTTTTTCACCGCCCGAAAGCACTTTTACCTTCTTCTCAATATCATCGCCACCGAACATAAATGAACCCAGCATATTGCGCACCTGCTTGCGCACTTCACCAACGGCAGCGTGGTCAATGGTGTCAAATACGGTTAAATCGCCATTTAATTTTTCAGCTTCATCCTGCGCAAAATAGGCCGGGGTCACCTGGTGACCAATAAAAATTTCACCCTCAAATTTTTCGCGGTTCATGAGCATTTTGGTAAAGGTGGTTTTACCAACCCCGTTTTTTCCCACCAGGGCTATTTTTTCACCCCGGGTTATAACAAGGTCCATGTTTTTAAATATTTCTTTTGTACCAAAATGCTTGCTTACATTTTTAAATTCGGCCGTGATTTTTCCGGAATGTGGGGCAGGTGGAAATTTAATGTGCAACGAGGAGTTTTCAAATTCATCCACCTCAATAATTTCAACTTTGTCCAATTGTTTGATGAGTTTTTGTGCAAAACTGGCTTTTGATGCCTTTGCCCTGAATGAATCAATCAACTGCTGTGTTTTTTCAATATGCCTTTGCTGGTTTTTTTGCGAAGCCCGTTGTATTTCAATTTCGGTTTTGCGCAGTTCTATATATTTTGAATAAGAAGCTTTGTAATTGTAAATTTTTCCTTTTGAAATTTCAATGGTACGCGTAGTTACATTATCCAAAAAACGTTTGTCGTGCGAAATAACCAGAACAGCGGCATGGTGATTCTGTAAAAATTCCTCCAGCCAAATAATGGATTCAATGTCCAGGTGGTTGGTGGGCTCATCCATCAACAGCAAATCAGGATCGCGCAACAGCATTTTAGCCAATTCAACAC
>DASPJQ010000405.1:0-5686 GCA_035628535.1 Flavobacteriales bacterium
AATATGTAAGCATTCAAAGCGAAGCTGCGGTGCGTCATTTGGCGGGGTCATGCCCGTATGATACGTTTGATGATGTTGAGGCGCATTTGACCCTGCGCGCAGGTGCTGAAAAAGTAAATGAATTGCTGGAAAAGGAGTTGAATGAACGCCTGGCTCCCGCAGGAATTAAAGTAATAGAGGCGCGCATAAGTCATTTGGCATACGCACCTGAAATTGCAGGTGCCATGCTGCAGCGCCAGCAGGCCACGGCTGTGGTTGCAGCACGCAAACAAATTGTTGAAGGCGCTGTGGGCATGGTTGAAATGGCCCTTGCCAAACTTTCTGAAAAAGAAATTGTACACCTTGATGAGGAACGCAAGGCCGCCATGGTTAGTAATTTGTTGGTTGTTTTGTGTGGCGATAAAAATGTAAATCCCGTAATTAATGCCGGAACTTTACACAACTAATGGGTAACGAAAAACCAGATAAAAAAGCGTTTGTATTGCGTGTGAATCCTGACGTGCTCAGGGACCTTGAAAAATGGGCCGAGGATGAGTTCAGGAGCGTGAACGGGCAAATTGAGTTTCTGCTCCAAAAGGCCCTGCGTGAAAGTGGACGAAGCAAAGGTTCCGATAAAAAGAAGAAATAGCTAAAATCCCTGTTACAACAGGGATTTTTATTTTAAAAAAACATGACATTTTTCCAACGCCAAAGGTGAACACTCACTTCCATGTCCATGCCCTTCCAACACCTCAAATTTCGGTTGCACCGGAAACACTTCCTGGACGCGTTTTAAGAGTTTGCCTGGAGGGAACATTGGGTCGTCTTCACCGGCCAATACCAGCAGCGGCATTTTCATATTATTGAATTCTTCTTTTTTGGCAGGATAGGGATAACCCGTATTCATTTCAAACCGTTTCACCGTTTGCAATACCGATTCACTCAATAGCTGGTAGGCTGTTTTTGCAAGTTTTAGCTTTGAGCCTAAAATTATATTACGGATAAAAATGCGGTTCCGTTTTTCATTTTTGAACCAGATTAAAAACATGTTGGCGCTTAAATTTTTCCAGGTCATGCCAATCTGGTTAATGCCGCCCGGGCAAATAAAACAGGCTTTGCTTATTTTTTCAGGCGCAACCTGCGAGAGTTTGACAATGATCTGGCACCCGAATGAAGCGCCAATAAAAACCGCTTTATCTATTTCAAAAAAACGGAGGATCTCGTTCAACCATTTGCCGTATGCATTTGTTTTTACATCAGGATTGGTACCGGCACTTAAGCCGGGTTGACCAATGTTATCAAGCACAAAAATACGGTGTGTTTGCTGAAACGGTACAAGGCTGTTGTTTAAGATCCAGTAAGCACCGCTGGTGCGCATGCCCGGCACAATGAAAAGAGCCGGCAGTTCTTTTTGGTCAATGTTGTGTGTGTACACGTGCGTTTTACCGAACGAGGTTTCGGCAAACATTTTTTGAAACGGAATGGTGCTGTGTTGCAGTACACGTTTTTCCCAGTTTTTAAACCATTCAAAGTCGGCCGGGGTTTTATATCTGGATTCTTTCATATGAATAATATTGATTTTTTTGACAGAGGGAACCTGTGGGACCCCGGAGCCAAACAGAGGTGCTTTTTACATATAGGTCGATTTTAAGTATACAAGGATCCCAACGCATAAAATCCCGGTCAAGCTAACTGTTTTGTTTGCCCGAAAAAAGTGCAAAATAACCATTCCCAGTAAGGCAACACTGCAACTGAGCGAACCCAGTAAAAATGGTTTTAAATCTGAAAAACCTGGTGGCGTTTCATTGTAATAATTCAGTCGAAAACACTCCGCTATGCACCGGATTAGTGCCATTAAAACAATTATCATCGCGGTTCGCGAGGCAATAATCCAGGTTTTTTCTTTTTTAAAAATTGTATTCATTTGGTTGCTTTAATCATTTTATTTTCTGTTATCCTTTGGTCTGACCCGGTTTTCTTTGTAGTCAAGGCATTTATACAGCAATTCCGCTCCTGAAAATTTCCATAAATTCCTTCCCCGTTTTCAGCATTTCTTTTTCCGGTATGCCATACAGCGGTTTACCTTCCTGTATATTTTTCCGGTAATCAATTTTATGTTTGTGCGCAAGGTAATCCAGTATGGATAAATTCATTTGCAAGGCTATATAACTTACAATGTCAGGGTCAAGGTTTTTGCGCAGGTTTTTCGCTTTTATGTGTTGTTTTACAACAGGCTGTATAAGTTTCAGTATTTTTTCTTTGCTGTGGAACCGGATATTGCCCAGCTCATCGTTATTTTTTTCTTCCAGTACGGTATGCAAAAAGGCGCTGGGAAGGGGATGAGCGGCATCAAATTTTATTTTTCCTTTAAAATGCTGGAGCATGCGTTCAAAAAAATCATCCGAGGGTTCTGCTACAAGTTTGGCATCGTGGGCCAGGCGTATTTCGGCACAGTGGTCCAGTAAAAAAAGATAAAGCGATTTTTTGTTTTCAAAATACCGGTAAAAACTACCCTTGGCAATTCCCAGCGCATGAATAATATTCCCCAGCGAAGCGTTCAGGTATCCGTTCACGGCAAATTCGCGCAGGCAAACAGCAATAATTTCCTGTTGCCGTTCTTCGGGTAAGTTCTTAAACGTTTTTAAAGCGACCATACAGTAGCGACCATATGGTCGCTAAGGTAAGGTCTTTTTGAATATCCGTGGCAAATTCTGGAAATAAAAACGCCACGTATTGAAAATCAACACGTGGCGCTACTAAAACAGGAATTAAACATGAGAACCTTAACTGTCTTTGAGTTTTTTTAATTCGGCTTCATACTGTGGTAAAAAAGTCTTTTGGTCTTCGGGCAAATTTTTGATGGCAATTTCCCAATTCTTAATCGCATTCTTTTTATCGTTGTTGGCGGCATAACCGCGCGCCAACCCCACAAACGTCATAAACTTATCATCAGGATGCAGCTGCCTGTTCAGTTTAAATATTTCCAGCGCACGCTGGCTCTTGCCTTCCTTGAGCAATTGTTTGCCGTATACATGCACATCAGACACACCGGCCGTTTCATGTTTTATGGCTTTATCCATTACTTTACCAGCTTCATCGTTTTTACCCATGGCCTCCAATACCGTTGCTTTTGTTTTAAGGGTTTGAAAATCCTCAACACCCACAAATTTTAAACTTATGGCCGATTCGGCAAATGCAAGCGCCTCGTCAAGATGCATCTTATAATTCACGCATAACTGGGCCGCGCTTTGCCAGTTCCTGTAATCAAAGCCGGCAGCGCTGCGCAAATCTTCCTTGATCTCGGCAAAATAAATTTCATTTACGTTCGGCACCTCAATTTTAAAAGGCAGTTTTTTCTTTTCCCATTGCATGAACGCGGTGGCCGTGTTGGGTAAGCGGTTTTCAAAACCATACGTCAACCATTCGGTATATTCTGCGTCTTTTGCATTTACCTGCACACGCAACGCATCATCTTTTGCATCATAAAAGAAATGTCCCCAGCTTTTGTTGCTTTTTGAAAAAACAATGGTCCACGGCCCTTCTTTCTCAACGCTGATAAAAAATCCGTATGTACCGGCTTTCAGGTCCTTGCCTTCAACTTTCACATCGTGTGAAAAATATACTGTTGTGTTTTCATTGGCACCAGCCCGCCACGGTGCCGATTTTGCCGTACCAAAACCCGGATCGGTAAAACCATAGGGAACCAGTTCGCCCCAAATGTGTCCTGTCCTGTCCGTACCATCATCGGCATGAACGTTCGGGCTGTTGTACGTGATGGTGACTTCAACAGGTCCTATCCATTGGCTAACACGTGCTTTTTCATTGTCAGCATCGGGTGGGGTGGTAATTTGGCCGGTTGCACGCGTTGCGCATGCAACCAGCAGGGATATAACTATTTTTTTCATAACATCGGGTTTTTCACTTTCCAATTAAAGCGTTAATGCGTTTTTGTATCATCCACGCGTCCACTTTATTTTGCCAGGCATCAAGCTCAGCCTGGTTTTTTTTATTCAGTGCGTTCAACACGTCATAAAATGTGGCACCTCCTTTTGAGTACTGTATCTCCCCGGTCCTGTACGCCTCGTTTGCAGCAATGGAGGCCTTGTCCAACGCGGTTTGTTTTTGCGCAATGGACTTTTGGTTGTCAAGGTAAGTTGACAGTTGGTTTTGAACCGTTAATTTTTCTTTCTCCAGTTCCAGTTTTTTATTTTCAGTATTTATGGTTTGCTGCCGCACGTTATAATAACTGTTCATTTTGCTGAAAACAGGTATCTGTACATTCAAACCAATGACCTGGTAAAAATTCAGATTGAGTTGTTCGGTGTAACCGGGATAAAGCACTATACCCGATGAATAATCAAAAATTCCGTTGGAGGAATAACTTGAAGCAAGCGTACCGCTTAAACTAACGGTGGGCAAAAAATTTGCGAAAGTTTTTTTGCGCACGTATACGCTTGATTTGTATTCCATTTCTTTGGCCAGTATGCTTATGCTTGATTTGGCAAGGTCCTGCATGGGTTGAACATTTATATTATCCGCTTCAAGACCACGCTCTTTTAAAACAACACTGTCTTTTAATTCCGAACGCATGAGTGTAAACAACGAATTAAGTCCGGTTGAATACAGTGTTTCTATTTCCAGGTAAGCGGCTTTTTCGGTTTCAACCTGCGCTTCAACGGCATGCAGTTCCATCAATTGCCTGTCGCCTTTTTCGGCTTGTATGGCGGTGGCTTTCTGCAGGGTTTCCAACGCTTTTATGCGGCTTTTATACACTTCAAGGGTTTTAGCATGTTTCAAACACTCAAAATATGTTTCGCTTACGGTTAAAACCAATTGTTGTTCCTGGTATTGCTTGTTGTATTGGGCTGTCTTAAGCAGGGCTTTGGCTTCCTGTTGGCCGGAGTATCCGCTCAGCCCGTCAAACAATACAATGGAAGCATTTATGGATGGAAATGAAGTTGTGGTTGCCCGCTGAATGCGCTGAAACGATACCTGGTCAAAAACGGTTCCGTAAATTTTATTCATGTTCCAGTTGGCGCTTAATTGTGGAAGAATAGTGGCCAGGTTTTTTTTGTATTCATAGGTGTAAAAAAGCGTGTTATTGGTTGCGGTTTTTAAATCAATGTTTTCGCTCACGGCCTTGTTTATACAGGTTTCAAGATCAAGTTCAGTAACGGATTTTGTTTGTCCATTGAGACCTGACATTGCCAAAACAAATAGGATGGTAATCAACTTATTCATAACGCAACGCTTTAACCGGTTTTGAACGCGCAATTTTTATTGATTTGAAAATAATGGTGGTAACAGCTACCAAAGCAATAAGTACGATGCCAGCCGTAAACCATTTAATGCCTGGTGACACATGGAATGCAAATCCCTGCAGCCATTCGCCCATCATAAAATACGTTACGGGAACAGCAATAACAATGGCAATACCAATGAGTATAAGGAATTCGCGCATGAGCAACCAAACCACGGTAGCGGTGGTTGCACCAAGTACCTTCCGTATGCCAATTTCTTTTGTGCGTTTTTCCGATGCAAAAGAGGCCAGCGCGTACAATCCCAGGCAGGCAATGAATATAGCCAGCAAGCTGAAAAAACCAACCAGCGTCAGCAATTTTTGCTGCATGGTATACTGTTGCGAAAGGCTTTGGTCAAGGAACATGAACTCAAACGGGAATTCATTGGTTTGAGCCGCCCATTCTTT
>DASPJQ010000406.1:0-15439 GCA_035628535.1 Flavobacteriales bacterium
CCATTGAATATGTTGTTGCCGACTTATCGGAACCAAAGCAAATCAAACAAGCCGCTTCCCAAATAACGGCCAAATACCCGGCCATTGATGCCGTGGTAAATGTAGCCGCCATATACAGCAAAGCCCGTAAAGAAAATTCACAAGGGCATGAATTTATGTTTGCTACCAACCACCTGGGACCTTTTACACTTAGCAATGCCTTGTTGCCTGCTTTAAAAGCTTCGGGTGACGGGCGCATCGTTACAGTATCGGCCCCTTCAACCACCAAAGTTAATTTTGACGATATACACGGAAAAAACAAATTTTCACCGGGATTCATGGGCGCATTTGGCGCGTCAAAAATGATGAACCTCATGTTTACTTATTCAATGGCCGATAAGTTAAAAGGATCAAACGTAAAAGCCACCGTGCTGCATCCGGGCCTGGTCAAATCAGAATTGACAAAAGACATGCCTGCTTTCCTGCGGTTTATTTTCAACGGCATTAGCGGTAAACCTGATAAAGCGGCTGCCATGCTCAGCAAACTTGCAACCGATGCAGCTTACGCCAACGCCAACGGAATATTTTTTAAAGCGAGCGGCAAGGAAATAAAATCAAGCAAATATTCATACGATAAAACCATGCAGGAAAAACTATGGAAACTGAGTGAGGAGTTGACTTCGTAGTTTTTTATATCAATCTGAAAATAAATTTTCATTATCATTGAACCTTTGGCCATACAAATTGTACAGGTTTAAAAAATCATGGCCGAAATAATTGAAGGTGGAGGCAAAAAAGGAAAAGCGCGCGCCAAAAGACAACCGGTAAAGATTGATATGACCCCCATGGTGGATTTGGCTTTTTTGCTGTTAACTTTTTTTATTTTGACTACAACGCTTGTTGAACAAAAAACACTTGATATTCTTTTACTAGTTGAAAGCGAACCAGCGCAAAATGTAAACAATGGAATTACAATTATTCTTTCCGGAAACAATCAGGTCTTTTATTATACCGGCAAATTAAAGGCTGATACGAAACTTGTTGAATCTGATTTCAAAAATATACGACTGGTAATTCAAGAAAAAAATCAGCCGGTTATTCAAAAAATAAAAGCCTATTTGCGTAAACATCCAGGAATTGATTTTGAAAATGATACCATTGCGAAGAATGCGAAAAACAAAATTCTGAGCAGCAAACACGGTGTTTTTGTAATCATTAAATACGATAGCCTGGCCAGGTATCGTAACGCCATTGACATGATAGATGAAATGGACATTTGCTGGGTCCCCACAGGCCGGTATGCCGTTATAAACAAACTGGAGCCTGCTGAAAAAGTCATGTTAAAAAAGGCAAAAAACCTTACCAGAAGCTGATGTGAACCTTTTTTCACAAGCCTAAACAAAAGGCCCGGTAAAAATTACCAAGAAAAAATTCGGTTATTGAAGCTCTTCCATCAATAAATTGTATTCCTTTTCGGTCAAAACTTCGGCCAATAACTCTTTAACCCGATTAAAAAGCAATGCAGGCGCACCGGCTTTAAAACTTTTGAATAGGCCAAGCCGCTCCTGATGCGATTGGGCCGGAGCAATATATTTGAACCATAGAAGCAATGTATCAGGCGGCAAATTCTTCATGATTTCTGACCGGTGTGCAACAAGCTCCTCATCTGAAAAATTTTCCCATAACAATTGTTGCGTAATGCGTTCTTCTTTAGACATGTGTTGCAGGTAGTCGGCATGATAATCGGCTAACAACATGTAGAATTCTGAACCTGCCTGATCAGCTTTGTCTGCGTTTGGATTTTGCAACAGCTCGTCAAGCATTTTTTCCAGCCTGGCTTGTGCAACATGAAGCCGTACATGTTCTTCTACATCATGGTGTGAAGCCCCTTTCATTTTTTCTTCAAGGTATTTCAGAGAAATATCGTTTTCGTCTTTGGCGTGTGTATTGAGGATTAAAAAGACCTCTTTCCCCAGTTCGTTTAGCTGTTGTATTTCTTTTATGTCTTTATAATTTGTTTTACCAGCTAACAATGAAAGCCGGGATAGTCCATTACGAATTCCTTTATGAGGAACATCAAATGATTTCATTCTCATACATGTATTGTTTTTATTGTTAGTAATCGCTTTATTTGTGACGGGCCAAACGGCAGCGGTTGCAAAATCAGCTAGGGATAACCCTATTAAGCCAAGTATGCCCTTTGAAATAAAATTACGTCTTTCCATTTTTAGGTACAAAATTTGGAAAGGCGGATTACAATTGATTGTAAAAAATCGTTTATTTAAGGCTTTTAAAGAATTTTTCAGGGGTTACCCCGGTAAACGCCTTGAAATGCTTAATGAAATGTGCGTGGTCATAATAACCGGCTTCATATGCCATGTCAAATACAGCGTTTCCTGCTTTGAATGATTCCACTATGTGCTTTATACGTACAATGGAAGCGTATTTTTTAGGGGATGTTCCTATTGTTTTGCGAAAACGTTTCTCCAAGGGGCTTTGACTGGTGTGCAAATGCTTCATCAGTTCGGTTATTTTAATGTTTCCATTGGTTTTATGTATATGATGAAGACAAGCCATAACCAATTTGTCCGGTTCTGATTCGCCAGAAGCTATTTTGGATATCAAAAAATTTTCAACGACACGGATTTTCATCAGGTCTGTTTTTGCTTCCTGCAGTTGCTCCTCAACTAACAGTAACTCCGATCGCAACATAAAATTCTCCAACGAAGTGCTTTGCATAAACAGCTCGTGAAGCGGCCTTTTAAAAAATGAAGCAGCCCCTCCTTCTTTAAAAAAAACAAGCACACTGCCAATTCCCGGGGAATTTTTAAAAACGCGGAAACTGTCCCTTAGTCCCGTTACCCCAAATGGGGCAAGGTGAACCTCTTCTCCATTGAGGAAATAGGAAAGATTTCCTTTATACTGAAATCCCATTACGAACGATGTATCTGGCAAAACCGTGTAGGCTTGTCCTTTCAACTCTTCATGAATGGTGAATGACTTCACGTACGGTTTTAAACGCTCACACGGGGTATAAGATTTTAATTTCATTAGAGTTCCTTACCGTTTCGAACTACTTTTAAAAGTACACATTTTGTTCCGAAATTCATTAACCGGCCGCGAAATAGTGACTAGCCTGATCCAATAAAAAGATTTGTTGATGCGACTACTAAAGCAAAAGCCTTGTTAAACGTTCGCCATGTCAGCATCCTGACATGCTGACAACAGCCAAATATTAATTCAAAAATAAAAAAATCAGCATCGTCAGGACCCCCACCAATGTGATATTTTATGATGAGTAGCCCCGGAGGGAATCGAACCCCCACCAAAAGTTCCGGAAACTTTCGTTCTATCCATTAAACTACGGAGCCTATTTTTATTCAATGACACATATTTTACTTTCATTCTATCCCTGCCCGAACAGCCAATCCCTCTTTTTTTATTTTCTCGATAAGGTTCAGTCGGGCGGGCTTTACACTGCAGGGCCATAATGGCAGCTGCAAAACTACTCTAAATTCTCCTTGTAACGCTTGGGAAAATCAAAATACACCAGTTCACCCGCACCTTTTGACACCATTTTCCAGTCATCAAAATCAAATTTTACCTTTACAATGCCGCAGGTGGGTATGTTATCAATGCCTGCATCGCATAAATAATTGGCAAACTCGGTAATACCGTTGTTATGCCCAAACATCATTACTGTTTTATGTTTGCTGTCAAGGGCGCTCACTTCCCGCAGCCATGTACTCACCGTAGCGTGGTACAATTCATCGCGTTTAACAATTTTTTCCTTTTCATAACCCAATTCCTTTGCAATGTATTTGGCCGTGGTAAACGCTCTTTTTGCCGTGCTGGATACAAGCAATTGGGGGTTTTCTCCCTTTTCAACCAGTTTTTTTCCCATAAATGGTGCATTTTTTTCGCCACGGTCATTCAAAGGCCTGTCAAAATCAGCCTGTCCGGGGTTTGCCCAGCTTGATTTTGCATGACGTACCAAAAACAATGTCAGCATAATTCCGTTGTTAAAACTAAGCCCAAAAATACACTTAAACCTGCTTTTTTGCGCACTATATTTGAAACGTTGGAAGAAAAATTTGACATACACAACAACGAGGAAAATTATGCCGACAAAGACCTTGAAAAGGTGCTTCGGCCCAAAACCTTTGCCGATTTTACGGGCCAGCAAAAAGTGCTTGAAAACCTCAAGGTGTTTGTAGAGGCCGCCAAATTCCGCACCGAGGCACTTGACCATGTTTTGCTGTTTGGCCCGCCCGGCCTTGGCAAAACAACCCTTGCCAACATAATTGCCAATGAAATGGGCGTAGGTTTTAAAATCACTTCGGGACCTGTGCTTGACAAACCGGGAGACCTTGCGGGTTTACTCACAAACCTTGAAAAAGGCGACATCCTTTTTATTGATGAAATCCATCGCCTCTCGCCCGTAATTGAAGAATACCTGTACAGCGCCATGGAAGATTATTCCATTGACATTATGATTGACAGCGGGCCCAATGCGCGAACCGTGCAACTAACGCTCAATCCCTTTACGCTCATTGGCGCCACCACCCGTTCAGGATTGCTTACGGCACCGCTGCGCGCCCGTTTCGGAATCAATGCACGCCTTGAATATTACGAAACCTCAACCCTAACCAGCATTGTAAACCGCAGTGCAGGTATACTGGACATTCCCATTGACGAAAAAGCCAGTGTTGAAATTGCCGGCCGCAGCCGGGGAACACCACGCATTGCCAACGCCCTTTTGCGGAGGGTACGTGATTTTGCACAAATCAAAGGGAATGGAAGCATTGAACTGGATATTGCAAAAATGGCGCTGGAGGCTTTGAACGTTGACAAGCATGGCCTGGATGAAATGGACAATAAAATACTGGCCACGCTCATTGATAAATTCAAAGGCGGACCCGTTGGTCTCACCACCATTGCTACAGCCGTTGGCGAAGAAGCCGAGACCATTGAGGAGGTATATGAACCTTATTTGATCCAGGAAGGTTACCTGGCCCGTACCTCGCGCGGGCGCATGGCCACCGAACTTGCCTACAAACACCTGAACCGACCCCTTTTTAAAACAAATGGGAGTTTGTTTGATTAAAAGCCATCTCTTCAACTGGCCTTTTTAACTTTTAAACACAGCGATCACAGAGTTCTTTTAGTCCTTTTTACTGTAGGTCAAGCCAAACATTGAAAACGCCCAAAGGGTAAGTGGTAGTGGGTGAGATGGGCTTCGTGTGAAAAACTGATCCTGCCAGTTTGAACTTTCGGTTAAGGGCCGTGTAGTAATAACAAAAAAAAATCAGTTTATTTACATTACCTAAAATGCTCAAGAACTTCAACCTCCTACGCCTTTTCATTTTTTTCAGCTTATCGGGCATTTATATCCTTTTGCGCGGCCCGCACTTACTGTGGTTTGATTTTATTGCCTTGCTGGTGCTGTTTAACGGAATAATGTTTTTGTTGCCCCAAGCCATTAAAAATAAAAATTCCAAACGCTGATGTACAAAACGCCAGGCCCCCTGTAAGCAACCCATCGGTTTTAACCCTGTTGGTTGCAGTTGTTTTTACAGCTGCATGCAAAATAACTGCTGTTGTGTGGGTAACGCAATGGGGCGTTGAGAAGATAGCCTGTTCGTTTTTTCTCATTTTTGCCGCAGGACTTTTGGTTTTTCCAGGTCATAAAGAAAAAGGTCCTTTTGTGGAGGCAGAAAAAAACAGACCAAAAGCGGAAAGAAGAAGCTGAAAAACGCCAACGTAAAAAAGAAGAAGACAAACTCAGAAATAACATAATTAATTAACCAATGAACACAAAGCGCTTTGTTTTGACCTTTATTTTATTGTGCCCGTATTTTGTTTGCCGAATGGACCACCGCGATATACCGTTTTGGCAAGATATGATTTTTGCAGCCATCGCTTTTGGAATCGGGCATGCCGTTTTCCCTGATAAGCCCAGGGGAAATCAAAAAAAGCAGGAGAATAAAGACGTTATTGACAACGATTGATTGAAGAACGCGGAGGTGCGGAGATTTTCGCCACAGCGCGCAACGACAGCAACGTTTATACACTGAAACAACATCAGTGGCTATCATGACTATCACCGGAACGAAGTTCACGGACACAATTAAAATCAATTAAATTGTCCATACATCGGCTTTCGCTCTTCTTTGCTATCTTTGTCCTGTGCAAAATAAATCCTCCATAACCGCACAAATCAAATCAAAAGCCCTGCAACATGGTTTTTCCTATTGCGGTATTTCAAAAGCGGCATTTTTAGAGGACGAAGCACCACGCCTTGAAAAGTGGCTCAGGCAAAACATGCACGGCAAAATGCAGTACATGGAAAATTATTTTGACAAGCGCCTGGATCCAACGCTGCTTGTTCCAGGGGCCAAATCAGTTATATCATTGCTGCTGAATTATTATACCGACAAAAAACAAACTGATCCTGAAGCGCCTAAAATTTCAACCTATGCTTATGGGAACGATTATCACACCGTGATCAAAAACAAATTGCATGCGTTGATTGAGGAATTAATACCGCAAACAGGAAATTTCGCTTTCAGGGTTTTTGTTGACAGCGCCCCTGTAATGGATAAAGCGTGGGCAAAAAAAAGCGGGCTCGGGTGGATCGGTAAAAACGCAAACCTCATCAATAAAGAATCCGGTTCCTTTTTTTTTATTGCCGAAATTATCTGCGATCTTGAACTGGATTATGATACGCAAATAAAAGACTATTGCGGCACGTGCACAGCCTGCATGGACGCTTGTCCCACCCAGGCCATTGCTGAACCCTACGTAGTTGATGGAAGCAAATGCATATCGTATTTCACCATTGAGCTGAGAGACGAAGTAATACCCAAAGAAGTAAAAGGAAAATTTGAAAACTGGATGTTCGGGTGCGATATATGCCAGGATGTTTGCCCCTGGAACCGCTTCTCAAAACCGCACAATGAACCGGCATTTTTTCCCAATGAAAAATTGCTGAACATGAACCGCCAGGAGTGGAAAGAATTGACAGAAGAGATCTACAAGGAATTATTCAGGCTTTCGCCTGTTAAACGCAGCGGTTTAAAAGGACTTCAACGGAATATTGCATTCCTGGAATGAATAATGGACCAACGTTTTGTGCCTTTTCCTGGTGTGACTTTATGCTCTGAGTGCCCCTTAGTGGCAAAAAAAGCGAAGTTGCCAGGATAGTTGGAATTAAAAGAAATTAAAGCGAGCCGAAAACATTTCGCAACACTTCGGGGTACATGACGCCAAACGTAACAAGGCACCAGGTACGGAATGCGGCTAAATCTTCCGAACCAATACGCTTTAGGGACTTACGCAGTTCTTTCTCGAATAAGGAACGATCGAAACTAACCTTATGAAGAACCTGTTTACAGAAATCAAGCATGCTTTATTGTTATTTAGTTATTTGGTTGTCAAATATAGGAGTTTTTCCGATAAATGATCAAAACATGCCGTCAAAATTTATTGTGTGTTGTTGAAAAATTAACAATGATTTTATTCCTCGTCCGGAACCGCTTCTGGTTCTTCTTTTTTCTTAAAAATATAAGTAAACCCGATGCTAAACAAGCTATTGCGGGGGCCATTGGCAAAAGCCACGGTTGGCGATGCTGTTCCACCAATATAGCGTATAGGGAAAATTGAATAGGTTCCTGTTAAGTGTACCATAAACTGTTGTCCCAACAAGGCTCCTGCACCAGCCATAAAGGAGAAATCGGTTTTTTTATAGGGAGTAACGTAACCCGTTTGAATGGCAACACCGGCAACACCCCGTTCACTGCTGTTAATTAAATACCCTGCATTTAATCCCACAATGGCTTTAATGCTTTTCACTTTTAGCCAATAATTCAAATTGAGTTCGGCATAATTCAAGCGCACGTTGTAGGCAATGTAATCGCCTTTGGCAGGGTTAGGCGCCTTGAATGCACCTTTTTGACTGAATGCAAGGGCAAAATTAAACTTGCCTTCACGGAAATAATCCACATCATTGGAACGGCCAATGGCAAAGTAAACGCCCGGTTTTTGGTAAGTGAATTGCCGGTAACCTGTATTATCGGCTGCATTGAGCGCGGTGGTAATAAATGTTTGTTGGGCGCTGCAAAAAAAAGGGGAAATGAAACAAGAAAGATAAAAAATCCGTTTACATATTTTCATCTTTCTTGTTTCAATGTTATTCATAATGAAAATGTCCTTCAACTACCTGCAATACTTCATTGGTTGCAAAATCATACACAAAGGCAACTGCTGAAAATTTACCGGCTATAAAAGGAGGGAATGGTTCACTGAGAATATTTTCATGTGAAGCGTCTTTCAATTCAGCAATGCTGAAATTAAACGCTTTTATAATTTTGGTTCCGCTGCTCACACTTCCTGATGAAACCAATATTCCCGAACCCCCGGGTACATTGGACAAACACCCCCTGAAAACATGGCGGTGATAGTAGTTGTCAATGTCCTGCCCCAACGGGTATGAATCATCACCCACCCCGGCAGGGCCGTTTTTTTGCCAGCTCTTGATGCTGTCCTGCAATAAATACACCATCAGGTAATAATCACCCGTCATATTCTCCACGAACCATGAACGCACGGCAATTGTTCCTTCATCGGCTATTGAATCATACGTTGCAACCATGTCAAGGTTAACAACGTTGGGTTTTGCAAATTCCAAATCAGCCGCGCCTTCCCAATCATCTTTATACGTCCATGGGTCGGTATAACCTGGATATATGGTGCGGTTAACCAAAGCAGCCGGTGTTCCCGGCAGGAGCAATGGGCTCAGCATTACATTTGCCAGGTAATTGCCTGATGCCACCCTGTATTCATAAAGAAAAGAAGTGTCGGGCGCAACGTTAGGGCTGCACTGGCTGCCTTCATGAATGGAAACAACTACAAGATGTTTCCCTGCTGTTTCATAGGTTGTGGCCAGGTCGCGCAAAACCCTTGCACCACCCGGGCAGGGAGGGCATTTTTGACCGGTGAATTCTTCAATCATCACATGGCGAATGGTGTTGGTGTTGGTATCGGGAAAAATAGTATCTGAAACATCAACAAGTGAAGTTGTTTCCTTGTTTGGAAACTCAACCCTGTCACACGAAGTGAATGTTGCCAGTACGATAAAAAAAGCAAAAAACGATAGTATCTTCATATTACATTCTTTAAGCAAAGTTAATTAAAAAGTGCAAGAAACGCTAATGGATAGCCCCTTTGATGCAGGAACGGCACGGCAAATACCGCCAACGCAAAACAATCCGGCACGTTGGTTACCATATCCCACCGAAATACGGTTTGGGCCAAGTGTATAAGCCACGTTTACGTAAGGGTAATGCAGCCGGTCTTCTTCATGTTTGTTCCCGTAATTGTACTGGTCAAGTGCCGAAAAATACCAATGCGGTGAAATGGAATATTCAGCCACCACGGTTGCCCAGCTTCCCTGGTCATGCTTGGTATACATGTGCTGCAATTCCATGCGCAAGTTATGCTTCCGGCTGAATTTATAATTCAATTCGGCAACGCCTATGTGTGTATAAACAGTGCCTTTGCCCGTTTTACCCTGTACAACTTCAATGTTATTTACAAGGTATATATAGGTCAAAATATATTTGAACTTGTCGGTTACTTTTTGTTTGATCTCAAAATTAAAATCATTGAAATACATTTGGTCTCCCGGCATAAAACGCTTAACCGAATAACCCAAACGCCTTGCTGTATCGTCATTCAACTGGGTGGTATCGGTACCAAATGCCAATGAATAATTTGCCGTGAACGTTACGCCATATTTGCCTCCCAGGAATTTGCCGGCTTTGCGTTTTAAAATCACTTCGGTTTGTGAAGCAAACTCTCCGTTAGGCTGCGAAGCATACGGGTAAAGTGTTGCGGCAAGGTTATACGTATGCGGGCGTGTTAAAGCAGGCATGAAATTGATAAGGCTGTTGGTAAGGGTTTGATTGCGTTCACTGCGGAAATTCATGTTGTCAATATACTTGGCGGCAGTAGTAAACCCAAAGCCTTTTTGTGCAAAGGAGTAGGCTGCAAACAATGCTTCGCCATCTTTGTACACGAAACGGTTGTCAGACGAAGGGTCGTTTATTTTATACGCATATTCAACCAGTAAATTGCTGGGACCTTTAATGATGTTTATGCGACCCGACCAGGCGCCCACGTTTGCCGGAAGAATAAGTGTTGGATGTGTGGGGTCTTCGTATTTACTCACAAAACTTCCGCCTAAAATCACATTTGTTTTTGCATCGGCACGTGTTGAATCAAAAAGTTCATTAACGTTAATTTCACCGTCAACCCCACGCACAATGCCCTGGCTGTTCCCGAAAAACAGCCGGTTGTGACCATATACGGTTTTAACATGTACCCCTTTATATGGATTGATGTTAACCCTGAACCCATCCATGGCGTTGTCATACCCGAACAGGGGCTCATAATAGCTGCGGAATATTAAACCGCTCCCAAACTGCTCATAAAAGCTGCCTACTGTAATATCCAATATTTCATTTCGGTACTGGGCAAAACGGTATTTTATTCCGGAACCGTTAAACCCCTGTGGGTATCCCAATAAAGCGTTCAGGTAAGCTTCATAACGGGCACCGGCCGTAAATCCGCCATTTGTATACAGGATGTTGCCGTATCCGTTGAAACGCATTTTGTCTTCGGGTTGAAATGCACTGAACGAACTATCGGTGATGTAATACTGTGAATCAATCTGAAAATTTCCATGGATCTGGCCTTGTTCCAATACATTTTTTCCCTCCTGTGAAATTGAAACCTGTGCAATGCCAAAACACAGTACGGCCAGCAAGACCTTTTTATTACAATATGATTCCATAAATGCGTGCGATAATAATGTAAACAAAAATAAGATTAAGAATGAATACCCGGCAACTACCGGTAAGGAATATTGAGAATATGTTGTTAACCACATAAAAAGAAAAAGCCACTTTAAAAAGTGGCTGATCCTTAATAGTTTCCTGTATGTTTAAGGCGCTTTATTTCTTCGTCAGCTCCTTGATTTTTTCGTATAATTCGTCCTCATCTCCTTCAGCGTAACCGGTATGCTCATATACAATATTTCCATTTCCATCAACCAGGAAAGTTGAAGGAGGATTGTTCACACCCAACGCACGTTTAAAATCACTGTTTTCGTCAATATACACTTCAAACTCCCACCCTTTTGCGGTAACGGTTGAAGCAACCCGGCCGCTTGAACGGGCATCGTCAATGGAAACAGCAATTATTTTAACCCCGGTTTCTTTCTGCCAGGTTGAATACACCTCAGCAATGTTGTCAAGTTCTTTTTTGCAGGGAGCGCACCAGGTGGCCCAGAAATTAATAACCATGGGTTTTCCATCGTTACTAAATTCAGATGAACTTATTTTTCCTCCGTCAAGCGTTTTCATGGTAACGGCAGGAATTTTTTTCTCACCTGGAAGTGCCGAAAAGCTGCAAAAAGCAATTACTGCAACGGCTATAAAAAGTACTTTTTTCATGAATAAATAAAGGTATATACTAAATTAAAATCCGGGCTCCTTAGTTCAATAACTGTACCAAAAAGCCCGGATTTATAATAAAATTATAATTACTTGATTACTTTGGCAATAGTGTTCTTATTACCAACAGTTACACTAACATAATAAACACCGCTTTCAAATGCCGAGAAGTCAACATCCAAACGGTTGGTACCTGCAGGAGCATTGTATTGCTTTTGTGAAGCAAGCACCTGGCCAAGGCCGTTTGAAATGTTTACCAAAATGTCGCCAGCCTCAGGCATGTCAACACTTACAGTAGCCAAACCATTTACCGGGTTAGGGAATACCTGAACACCCGCAAGGGCCTCAAGCTCATTCACACCAATTGAAGCATCATTCTGGAATTTACGCGACTCGGTAGTTGTAAACACACCACCTGTAACAATGGTTGTGGTACCATACTTAACTGTATAGCTACCTGCACCGTAACCTGCATTCATACCGTCACCATACGAATCGTTAATGGTGAATGTATAGCAATCAGTAGGCAGTGTGTAGTTGGCAGGTGTTTGCGGATATACACCGTTAGAGGATTGCAAGGTGTATGGGCCACCAGATCCTACAGTTGTTCCGCCTGAATTTTTCAGTGTCCAGGTAGTTTCGTCACCATAACGGTCAGTGTTGATCTGAACAGTAATGTTTGCACTTGGGGCAAAGTTGTAAGAAAGCGATTTGCTTAATGCGTTATCCGTTGAAAGCGCATCGCTGGTTGTAATGGTAATATTAGCCGTAGCTGAACCTGTAAGGGTAACAGAACCCATGTTTACTTCTTCGTAATCATAAGTAGCTAAGCTACCGGTCCAGTTGATTGGGCCCAATGTAGTAGAACCAATGGTTGCTGTAAGGGTAGCAGAAGTCAATGTGTTTGTACCCATGTTTTGCAGGATAACTTTTACATCGCTTGTACCGCAAAACTCGGTTTCACCTGTATACGAGTGAAGAGCTGCATTGGTACCGCTAACTGCAGTAGAACAGTCACCCACATAACTGTTAAGGTTTGTAAGTGTGCCTACTGAACCGGCAACACCTGAAACAATAACTGTACGGTTAGGACAAATTACATACAATACAGGGAAATAAGGAATAGATAAACCAGATGAAGTAAATGATGAACTGGTTGTAAGGTCAATGATTGGGTAATCAACTGCTCCACCGTTTGTCCAGTCACCTTGTGAGGTACCACCGGTACAAGAACCAGCAGCTGTTAAACAGTCACCACCTGTAGAAGGATCGCCTTCAATCCAGAATACCATTGCAGTATTGTCACCTGAAGGACCATGAGCAGCATAGAAGTTATCCAGTGCATTTGTATTGTGGTATGACCAGCAAGGGCCGCACCATGCAGCAGAAACATCAATAACTACCATTTTACCAGCATCCAGATACGAGTAAAGGTCTTGTGTATTACCGTCAATATCGGTAAGGGTAAAATTGTTCACCATCGTCCCTACGGGCGATTGTGCCGTTGCATTAGCAGCGACCAATAATGCCCCGCCAAATGCCAGTGTACGTAAATGTTTTTTCATGTCTTTATAATTTTATAGCCTAAAGTTAGCAATTGAAAACGAAACCCCGCTCAATATTTTGGCATAAAATTGGAATTCTAACATTTTTATTCCCAAAACAGCCAAACATCCGATTGATTTTTTGTGTAAATTTGACAACAACATACTTTAATTGTATTGCTATGAGACACTTTTTTACTCTTATTTTAACGTGTACTGCCGGCTTATTATCAGCCCAGAACCTTCAAATAACCGATGGTTCAGGAAACGTTTTAAATGGTACAACCCAAACGCATACAGGGCTTTCAACCGATTCGGAAGTTATTGCAGATGGTTATTACGTACACAATACCAGTGGCGCTGCCATGGGCGTACGGTGTAAACGCGAAGAAATTTCAGTTGTAGCCAATACGGAAAACAATGTTTGCTGGGCGCTTTGCTCTTCAGATTATACCGCTGGTGCAATGCCGGTACTTATTGCCCCGGGCGGCTCCATTAACATCAACAGCGGTGACTCTATAAATGCATTTTATTTGCATTATAAGCCGGATGGTTTTGCGGGTGTGTCCTTATTTAAAGTAACCTTCTACAATCCTTCTGTTGCATCTGATACGGCTGTTGTTTACGTTCAGTTTGATGTTGCCCTATCAGTGACTGACGTTGCTTCTAAAGCCTTGACCGTTAATGCTTATCCTAATCCAGCCAACAATTTTATCAACATTGATATAGAAAACCTTGGAAGTAAAAGCACATTACGCATTGTAGACGCCCTGGGCATTACTGTTAAAACTGCAACTTTAAATGGTGACGCTAACGTTAAATTTAACACGAGCGACTTGCGTGCAGGTGTTTATTTTTACTCGTTAATGACAAATGATAAGGTAATATTGACCCGCAGGATGGTGATTACCCGTTAAAAGCAACCGTTCCCTCAACAGGGACTAAATCATATTAAACCAGTATTGGATTCCCGGTACTGGTTTTTGTTTTTATAGGAGGTTTCAGTAAGAATCCAGCAGTTTTTTAACCAATTTAGGCACACCCGTACTGGCATTTTCGTTAATCTGGGTCAGGTTCTTTAAATCAGTTAAATGAATTGGTTTTGGATCAACCAGGTATTTTTCATTGTACTTGGGCGCTTTATATACCAGCCCTGCTGCCGGATAAACCGTAAGGCTTGTACCCGTAATAATAAGAATGTCGGCATGCTGCACCACCTCAATAGCCTTGCTCATCATTGGAACATCTTCGCCAAACCATACTACATGGGGCCTTAACTGGTAGCCATCCGGACACTTGTCACCATAATTCAACTCCCAACCGGTTATGGGATACAAAATTTCATTCTTGCTTTTGTTGGTACTGCGGGCATATTGAATGTTGCCATGCAGGTGAAGTACTTTTGTGCTGCCCGCCCGTTGATGCAAATCATCAATGTTTTGGGTTATAACCGTTACATCAAACTTTTTTTCAAGCTCTGCCAGGGCAATGTGTGCTGCGTTGGGTTTTGCCTCAACAATTTGTTTCCTGCGCTTGTTGTAAAATTCAAGCACCATTTTCTGGTCTTTTTCCCAGGCTTCAGGCGTTGCCACGTCATAAACGTTATATTCTTCCCATAACCCATCGCTGTCGCGAAAGGTTTTGAGCCCACTGTCGGCACTTACACCGGCCCCTGAGAATACAACAACTTTTTTCACGCGTTTATGCAACAATTTCATGTGCAAAATACACCTTATTTGCTTTTTTGCACGCTTTCGTTAAAAAAAAGGCATATTTGACGCCAGCTAAGGTAATAAAATAAGGGCTCAACGCTCATTTTTATATCTTCGCGTACTCATATAGTTAGCGATGACCTATGAAATATTCATGCTTGGCCGGCACAACGCAAACCGTTCAACGACACCGCAAAGAAAAAATTACGTGGGAATTAAATTCGCATGAATATTCCTTTCCCGAATGGACCGTTCAGGCAGGTATATGACAGCTAAAAGACGAACTTATTTACATATGAAAAACAAAAAACAGGAAGCCCTCGATTACCATTCCCAGGGACGCCCGGGAAAAATTGAAGTTGTCCCTACCAAACCATACAGTTCCCAACGCGATCTTGCTCTGGCATATTCACCTGGCGTAGCCGAACCTTGCCTTGAAATTGCGCAAAAAGTTGATAACGTATATAAATATACATCCAAAGGAAATCTTGTTGCCGTTATTTCAAACGGAACGGCCGTGCTTGGGTTGGGTAATATTGGCCCGTTAGCATCTAAACCGGTTATGGAAGGAAAGGGTTTACTCTTTAAAATTTTTGCTGATATTGATGTTTTTGATATTGAAGTAGATGCCAGTGACATAGATGGTTTTTGCAAAACGGTTAAAGCCATTGCGCCCACTTTTGGCGGG
>DASPJQ010000407.1:0-5989 GCA_035628535.1 Flavobacteriales bacterium
TGCCTGGTTGTAGGTTTCAATAAATTCGTTTTCAGCAAAAGGTTTTTCATTTTTAAGCCAGCGCTGCATGGTTGACAGGTGAAGCCCGTATTCGTGTACAATAAGTTCATGTACTGCTGCAGGTGTTGTCCCATAAAAATCGCTGGCACCTATACCGCATTCAAAAATAATTACGGGTTTATTTTTTTTTACGGTTTCAGAACCTCCGCGCAGCACCCCGTATTCAGCACCTTCCACATCAATTTTAATAAAATCAATTTTTACATTTGCCGGAATAACCTCGTCCAGGGTTTTTATTTCAACCTGTATTTTTTCGATTTCAGGTTTGTCAACCGCATATTTACGTTGTTTAAGCCCGCTGTAAGCTGGCGCATTCTTTACAAAATTGAACTCGGCCTGTCCCGGTTTTTCGGCAAGGGCATATGGAAAAACCCTGCAGTTTTGTCCCGCATATTTTTGCGTAAGCCCGTGAAACATGGCAGGTATGGGTTCAAATGCAAAGTGCACGCCTTTTGGTGACGCCTTCATGAATTTTTCCAGCATTTCACCTTTATGGCATCCTACGTCAATGGTGTTGGACGTTGGCTTAAGCAATTTTTGAATGACTTTTTCAGTCTGCCTGTCGTATTTCATATTGAGTGTAGGATCAATATGCAGGTTCTTTAATATTGTCTTTATAAATTGCTTCAAATTGTTGAGTATGTTTGTACCATCCATGGTTCAAACACGGGACGAAATTAACCTATTATTGATAAATCAAAAAAACAGATAAGGCAAGCCATGAATATTGGTTTTGATGCGAAGCGTTTGTTCTTGAACCATAGTGGTTTAGGAAATTACTCGCGAAACCTTGTCTGGCTGCTGGGTAAACACGCACCCGGCAACCACTACTTGCTTTACACCCCCACATATGTCAATACCGAATTCGGGCAGTTTAGTCGACCCCCGTTTGAAAGGGTTTTACCACAAGGGGCATTCAATAAAGCATTCGCGGGCAGGTGGCGTTCTCATGGAATTATAAAACAGATTCTGGCTGACAACCTTGCGGTTTATCACGGTTTAAGCAACGAACTTCCGTACAACATAGGCCTGTTTAAAGGAAAAAAAATAGTGACCATTCACGACCTGATTTTTATGCGTTTTCCTTCGTATTACAGCGCCTTTGACAGGAACAATTACCGTAAAAAAGTAATTGCGGCATGCATGAATGCTGATGTAGTCATATCCATAAGCACACAAACAAAAAATGACCTGGTTGAATTTTTTAAGGTTGATGAAAAAAAGATTGAGGTACACGGCCAATCCTGCAGTGAAATTTTTTGGAGCCACAAGGAACTTGCCGAAAAAGCTATTTTTGATAAACAGCATTTGCCGTCTGACTATATTTTATATGTTGGTACAGTGGAGCCCCGCAAAAATTTACTTAACCTTATAAAGGCTGTTGAACACGTGGATTTACCCCTGGTGGTTGTGGGCCGGCTGAAATCGGCATACGGCAAAAAAATCATGGAGTACATTGCTTCCAAAAAAATGGGGTCTAAAATCGTATTTGCCCAAAACGTTACCGATTCCCAACTGGCCGCTCTTTACAATAAGGCAACATGCCTGGTTTATCCTTCGTCATTTGAAGGTTTTGGATTACCGGTATTGGAGGCCATGGTATGTGCCTGCCCCGTTATAACGGGTAACAACTCAAGCCTTACCGAAGTGGGCGGTAATGCTGCCGTTTACATTGATGTAAACAACGTGCAAGAATACACAAATGCGGTTAACAATGTTATAAATTCAAGCGATCTCCGTAAAAGCATGATTTTAAAAGGCTTGGAACAGTCAAAGGCCTTTACTCCAGAGGTTTGGGTCAATAAAACCGTTAAAAGCTATGTTTAGCCTCGTGCAACTTAAGGGTTTAATATGCGTCTGCTATATTGTTAATTACATAACAATTGTAAAGGCAAATTTTAAAAGCAAGTATATTTACATAAACACTCCAGGTTATGAACCAAAAATCTTCATCCAATCTCTTTAAAAAATTAATCCCCATCACACTTTTTTTATGTTATGGCACATCGGTTAAATCGCAGGTGTGGAATATAGGGTCCGAATACTTTATTCAGGGTTCGGCCGTTGAAGTTGGTATCAATGGGTCGCGCGGTTGTGAAGGAGCCGATTGTGTAAGTTCAGTTTCTCCCGTACAGCCAGCTGGTATGCATTTCAGGTCCAATACACAATATTTTGGTTTCGTGGCAAACCCCCAGTTAGACGGATGGATAAATTATGACGGTGACTTTTTTACACCCGGTACGCCTGAAAATGGCTGGGGTATGGAAATTGGTGGCACATCGGGTACAAAATACCACAACAACCGCAAATCGGAAAACGACATTGTTGGTTCGGTAACATCAACAACTGACATTAACGGTTGCCTTTCGGTAATTTGGGAAGGAAGTACAACTTCAGGTTACGATGTACATTACATAATAGAATATCAAATGAACATCAACGATCTGTACTACACAACAAAAGTAAAGATCGTAAACCAGGAAGCTACCACCATTGATGATTTATATTATTACCGAAATGTAGACCCTGATAACAACATTACCATAGGTGGAACATATGTTACTACCAACAAAGTGGAGGCTCAGCCTACAACAGGTGGATGTTCAAAAGCACACGTGAGCGCTATCCAGTCATCGCCCTGGTCTTCGTACCTGGGATTTGCAGGAATTCACCCGAATTTCCGCGTAGGGCAGGGCGGTTTTTCCAACCGCGATGCTTCTGACATGCATCTTGGTGTTGGCTTTACCACTACGGTTGGTACCTCTATTACTTCTGATGCTGCCATGTTCCTGACTTATTTTATTGATAGCATTGCTCCCGGTGATACAGCCGAATTCAGGTACGTTGTGATCCTTGACGCTTCGCAGGCCGAAAACGCCATCAACAGCTTGTATTATTTTGAATACTCAGGCGGTATAGGTGCTCCGCCAGCATTGTGCACATATGAAGTGGACACCGTGCCTTCATGCCCTGGTAAATTTGTAAACATTGAATTGCACGGGTCAAACCTTGATGATTTTACATGGACCTGGAGCCCCAGCGATTTTCTGGATACTACGGCAGGAACTGTCGTCACGGCCAACCCTGATGAGAATATAACCTATACCATAACGGGTGTTCCAACCGATCCGTGTTTTACCATAAACGTCACCCAACAAATTGTGGTGGAAATGGACAACGATACCGACATTGAATATGAAATAGTCACGGGAAATCCGCACTGTACCAATAATGATGGGTTTGCTGAGGTGCAGAATATAACCGGAGGCATAGGACCAGTGACCGTGCAATGGACATCGGGGCCTTCAACACCGTTGTATGATAACCTGTTTGCAGGAATTTATACAGTAACACTTACCGACTCGTTTGGATGTTATGTTGACACCAATGTTTATTTAAGCAACATTACGACCATTACTGCGACCATAACCATTGACTCAATGGCCATTTGCGGCCACAATTCAGGTATGTTTACCGTTGTTGCCGATAACGGAGACCCGGTTTACGGGTATGATATAGGACTTGGTAATAACCCGAGTGGTGTATTTTCAGGTTTGGCCGACTCAACCTATGTGGTTGGTGTGAGCGATGAGGATGGATGTTTAATCTTTTTCCCGGTCACGATTAATGATACAAACCTCTTGCAAATATCTCCAACATCCATTGACGAATTGTGTGAAGGGGTCAACGGGGTCATTGACATGAACGTACTCAATGTAAACATGCCCGCAACGTTCACATTGAACTCAACTTCGCAGCCTTCAGACTTGTTTACGGGTCTGGCTTCAGGTACTTATGATTTATATGTTGTGGACAATTACGGCTGTACCGATACATTGCTCAATTACGTCATTGGTGATTCAAGCAATTTCCCGGGTGTTATAACGGTTGATGCCGACCCTGAGGACTGCGAGACAAACAATGGACAGGCAACTGTCACGGTCACCGGTGGCGTTACACCGTATTCGTACAACCTTAATCCGGGACCCGTACAAACGTCCAATGTGTTTCCGGGGCTTGATTCAAATCCGTATTATGTAGTAGTTACTGATGGAAACAATTGCAAAGACTCATTGGCGTTTACCATTGGCGATACGGCCAGTTTAAGTTTAACGTATGTGTCGCAAATTAACGATGAATGTGATGCTGATATAGGTCAAATTGTGACGCAGGCCAATGCGGGAACTCCTCCGTATACATTTACACTTACGCCTGCCATTGCAACATCAACAACCGGAACGTTTACCGGGTTACCTGATGGTTCGTATGTGGTAACCGTTACAACCGGTTCGTGTGTGGATACTGTTCATGTTACAATTCTTGAATTGCCTTCAACCCTTGGCGGATCAATTGTAAACCAAACCGATGAAAACTGTGGTTTCCATAACGGTACGTTTGAAGTGGAAGCCACCGGGGGCTATTCGCCTTATAATTATAACATAGGTTCAGGCTCACAAACGCTTCCTACGTTTGGCGGGTTGAACAATGGACCGTATACTGTTACAATTACCGATAGCCTTGGCTGTACCTATGATGTTCCTTTGGTAATTGGCGAAATTCCGATCAACATAAGCCTGGGGCCCGATGTTACGTATTGTAACTCATACACCATTCTTGGCGATGGTGTAGGGAATTATGCATGGACAACTGTTGGCGGGTCCAGCATACTGGGTACTAACCTGAGCCTTGAGGTAACACAGTCGGGGCAATATGTTTTGACCACCTACACCAGCGAGTGTGCTGACAGCGATACCATAGAAGTAACGTTGTTGCCTGATCCAAAAATCATCATTCCAAACGTGTTTACACCAAATGGTGACGGCACAAACGATGAGTTTGAAATACAAGGTATGTTTGTGGAAAACTACACCATTCACGTATTCAACCGTTGGGGCCAGCTACTATTCACCACCACCTCGCTGAATGATTTTTGGGACGGTAAAGACCCTGGCGGAACTCCTGTTGCGGAAGGTGTTTATATGTATACATGTACGTATGACAATCCTTGTGAAGACCCGATCCAGCAAACGCGGCATGGCGTGGTGCAGATATTTAGATAGCAATACTTTATTGTGTCTTAAAAGAAGACTTCCGCTTACTTTAACCTTTTAAGATTAACTTTATAGCGTGAAAAATAAACCATCTTTAATTGGCCTCGTTTTTATATTAAATGCTTTAAATGTTTGTGGTCAGCTAGATTTCTATTCGGGTCATGGATACCGTAGATATTAACCTTAATTTTGTACTCAAATCTTAAATTCAGCAAGCATTTATTTTGATTTCAATCCTCCTGTGTTCACAAATAAGGTATTGAATACAATTATGTCAGGTTTAGATATTGCCGTCTTGGAAAAAATGGATATAAATGGTGTACATGTTTATCCTAATCCTGTTACAGATAATATAAATTTTTACCTGGAAAAAAATCCATGGTCAGCATTTACGGCATTTCAGGAGAAGAGATTTTGTCAGGTGATTTTTTTCACGGCTACCAGTCAATAGATTTGAGGGGGTTAAGCAGTGGGGTATACATATTAAGGGTTAGCTCTGTTAATGGGTTATATTATACGAAATTAATTAAGGAGTAAATCAGTCTATATTAAATACATTCATCACATTCATTTCAGCATCCATTATCGCCTTAAAAAAGCTGTTTAAATCGCCTTTTATTTCCAGCAGGGTCATACCGCGTTCCTGGGGTTTTCCATTGGGTAAAAAACTGCTGCGTATTTTCACTATCCGGTTAATGGTTGATTCCTGTTTATTTTTTTCGGCCTTTACAATGCGGCCAAAAATACCTTCAAGGGCTTTTTCCTGGCGGGCCTTTTCGGCATTTACAGCGCCTTCAAGTGTGGGGTCAATGGCTTTTGCTTTATCAGCCAGTTTTTTGAACAGGTTGTCAAAATCCGTTTTTTCATTGGTAAAATCA